>CAMUZC010000013.1 GCA_947165105.1 uncultured Lachnospiraceae bacterium
AATAGATTGATGATATGTAAAGAGTGCAATATATGCAAAACTTTTAGCTTATTAAATGTCCATTAATAGAGTGTTGATATAATTATATATATATGATAATATAAAAAGGATATAATATTTTAAGAGAATATATAATAAATGGAGATGAAAAAATATGATAATAAAAATACAAAATTTAAAAAAAGTATATGGAAAAGGTGAGGGGGCATTTACAGCTTTAGATAATGTTAACTGTGTTATAAATGAAGGGGAGTTTGTTTGTATCATGGGAGAAAGTGGCTCAGGTAAAAGTACATTATTAAATTTGATGGCTGGTTTTGATAATGCTACATCTGGAAAAGTGTTTTGTGATGATACAATTATTACAGAATTATCAGAAAATGATCGAGCTATTTTTAGACAAGATAATATAAGCTTTATTTTCCAATCATTTTGTTTACTTAATGATTTATCAGCTTTAGAAAATGTAATGATGCCACTTCTTATTAAGGGAGAAAGTGAGAAGAAAAGTAAAGAGAAAGCAAAAGAAGTTTTAAAATCTTTAGGATTAGATGGAAAATTTAATAATAAGCCAGAGGAATTAAGTGGAGGTCAGCAACAAAGAGTTGCGATTGCAAGAGCACTTGTTTCAGATACTGATGTAATATTGGCTGATGAACCAACAGGTAAACTTGATAGTAAAAATGCTATAGAAGTTCTTAATATTTTAAAACAAATAAATAAAGAGTATAATAAAACAATTATAATGGTAACTCATTCTGCTGATGCAAGCAAATATACAGATAGAATAATTTATATAAAAGACGGAAAAATTGTAGATAGAGGTGAAGAATAATGAATGGAATATTTTTGCTTGTAAAACGAAAAATGTTGAAAAACAAAAAAAGTATTTTGCTTACAATTATTTCATTGTCTCTTGGAATAGCACTTTTAATTTCTATTCAGTCTGCCGTACAAAATACAAAGGACAAGTTTAGAGATGTTATGAATAAACAAAATTCAAGTGCCGATATTATACTTAAAAGCGTATCCGGCGGACAGATGGAAGAAGATATTAGTTTTTTGAA
Source organism: uncultured Lachnospiraceae bacterium (assembly GCA_947165105.1). The sequence continues at coordinate 1,068 of CAMUZC010000013.1, forward strand.
CAATATGGAAAATGTTAAAACATATTTTCCAAGATATGAAACACGAGGACTTGGATTTGTTGAAGGTAAGGACATTTATATTAATGCTATAGGAATGTTACCAAATGAAGAGAATGCTACAGGTTCATTTGAATTAGACGAAGGAAATCTTCCAAAAGAAGGAGAAATACTGTTACCGGTTAATCTTCGTGATAGGTATAATCTTAAAATTGGAGATAAATTTGAAGTAAATTTAAAAGACAAGCGTGAAAATTATATAATCTCTGGTTTTGCAAAAAACTTGGGAATTGCATCTTCACAGAATGGAAATGTATGTATAATGCAACTTAAAACAGTAGAAGAATATTTTAACACAGACAAGGTGACTTCTATAAATATAATACTTAAAGATGCATCAAAAAGAGAAGCAACGCTTACAAACATAGAAAAACATTTAAGCAAATCCACAGTTGCATTTTTCCCTGAGAGAAAAAATGAGTATGTATTGGATTCTATGAAGGGACTTTTTCTTGGATTAAAAATTTTTAGCTTAGTTGCTTTTCTAGCTGGAGGATTTATAATTTTTAATACTTTAAATAAAATTGTCACAGATGAAAAAACAGAGATAGCAGTATTAAAAGTAATGGGATTTACAAAGAAAAAAATCTATGTATACATATTAATGCAAACTGCTATTTTATCCCTAATTAGCTTAATAGTAGGAATTATTACTGGCATGCTATTAACAGGTATTATTACAAATGTTGTAATGCAATCAGCAATAGGAGTTTCGTGTTTCTCAATGAAAACAATTGGAGTTAGTACGTTGATAAAAGATATTGTTTTTATAGTATGTATAAGTATTATTTGCAGTCTTATACCCGCATCAAATGGTGCGAAGATAAATATTATAGAAGGCTTATTTACAGCAAATAAAAAGCAAAAAAAATATGATAAATTTTTTACAACTGTAATAATAGTATCTGTAATAACATTTATTTTGCTAACTATTTATTGCAAAAATAAGGAATATTTTGTATTTCTATTAATAATTTTTAGCATAATTTTTTCATACAGTATGTTATACATTATAATTAAACCATTCACAAGTTTTATTAATAAAATATTAAATTCTAGAAGAAGAAAATATGCTGAATCTATGGTAAAAACCAATCTTCTTAGCAATAAATTTCGTACAACCAATACGGCATTTTCATCAGGAATATGTATAGCACTTGCTATTACTATTTTAGGTGTATCAAGTGGTTTTAAGGTGACTCTATCAAACTGGTTAGATTCAATGAATCAGGGAGATATTGTAGCATATTCAAGACTTGGATTAGATTCCAATATGATAGATGGTTTGAGCCAAAATGAGAATGTTGCAGAAATAATTGAAAAATATAGTATATCTGTTTTTGATAATAAAGAAGGAATAGAATTAGAAATTAATAATATAGGTAATAAACAACTCACATCAAATTTATTTTTAAAGCATTTGAAATTTAGTGAAAATTTCGAAAAATCGTTTGAAAGCTCTGATGAGATAATCATTTCCAGAAAGATTGCATCTAAATTGAATATAGATGTTGGAGATACATATACAGTAAATACTGAATTGGGAGAAGTAAGCTTTAAAATTGTTGCATTAGCAGATAGCTTTTTAGGAGAAGAAAATACATGTTATATTAGTACTAACAATTTTAAAAAATATTTTTCACACAAAAATTTAACAATGGTAAATATATTTTTAAAAGAAAATCGCGACGTTAAGCAAGTGATTACGGAATTTTCAAAAGAATATAAGGATATAGAATTTACTTCTATGAGTGAAGAAATTGCATTGCAAAAAAATAATATGTCAGATAATTTATTTACGGCATTTTATGCACTTGTTTCTGTGGCAATGGTGATAAGTGGTATTTGTTTAATGAATTCATTGAATATGTTTATTACAGATATGACATATCAAATTAGTGTATTAAAAAGTTTGGGAATGACAAAGAAAAAAATGAAAAGCCTTATATATATGCAAGGAGAGATTCTTGGAGGTCTTAGTATTTTTTCAGGAATATTCCTTGGACTTATGCTTCAATATACAGCAATAAGAGCTACCGAATATGTTACTGGATGGAAAATAGATTTCCATTTAGATATAATTGGAATTGTTATAGTAGCTATAATAGGGGTTATAATTTCATTATGTGCAAGCATTATTCCAGCAAATTCAAGTTATAAAGTCAATGCAATTGAGGAATTAAGAAAAGGAGATAGTTAATAGTCGATAAAAATGCGTTAACTGTAACATTCAATATAATTATAATAAAAGCAAGTATTTTGTTGAAAAATGCTTGCTTTTGTGGTATTATATTACATATGGTAATAAATATGCCAACACCAGAGAAAAGTTTGAAAGAACTTGAAAAAGAAAAGAAACAATTAATAAATATAGAAAAAAGAAACTTGAAGGAATAAAATAGAGGAAGTGATATAGATGGAAGAAAATAAAATGAATATAAACTGGTTCCCAGGTCATATGGCAAAAACAAAAAGACAAATAATGGAAGATTTAAAACTAATAGATGTAATTGTAGAAATATTAGATGCTAGAATACCAATTTCAAGCCAAAACCCGGATGTTAAAGGATATGCAAAAAATAAGAAAAAAGTAGTAGTATTAAACAAAACAGATTTAGCAGATGAAAATGAAACAAAAAAATGGATTAAATACTTTGCAAGTAAGGGGATTCCTGCTGTAATAACAGATGCAAACAGTGGTAAAGGAATAAATGATGTAATAAGAGCGGTAAAAGAAGTATCAAAAGAAAGCCAAGAAAAATTTGCAGGAAAAGGAAGAGTTGGAAAATCAATAAGAATAATGATTTTAGGTATTCCAAATGTTGGAAAATCATCATTTATAAATAGAATTACAAAGAAAAATACTGCTCAGGTAGGAAATAGACCAGGTGTTACAAGACAAAAACAATGGATTAGAATAGATGATGGAATTGAGTTAATGGATACACCAGGGGTACTATGGCCTAAATTTGAATCTGAAGAAGTAGGATTACATTTAGCTTTCACAGGGTCTATTAAAGATGATATCTTAGAAAAAACTGAAATAGCATATCAATTGTTAAATTTCTTAGTTAAAGAATATTTACCAAATGTTATTGAAAGATATAAATTAGATGAAAATAGTGTAAATACAATATTGAATTCAGATGAAGAAGAAAATATGAAAATTGTTGCAATTATGGAAGATATTGCTAAGAAAAGAGGAGCTATTTTATCTGGTGGAAGAATAGATTATGAGAAGGTTTCTGGAATTCTATTGGATGAGTTTAGAAGCGGAAAGATTGGAAGAATTACTATTGAGAAAGTTTAGTGCCAAAAGTTGTCAATGATATGGAGTATTTTGGCACAATCTTTATTAGTAAAAAAGGAGAAAAAATGGAAATAATAAATAGAGAAAAAAACGAAACAGATGTAAATATGTTATCACCATTAACATGGGCGTATGTTGGCGACGCAGTTTATGAATTATACATTAGAACTAATCTTGTTAATAATACCAAATTAAAACCTCATAAATTACATATAGAATCAATAAAATATGTTAAGGCAAAGGCACAAGCTGAAATTTTAAAAAGGATAGAATCAGATTTAACAGATGAAGAAAAAAATATTGTTAGAAGAGCTAGAAATGCAGAGAATCACCATTTACCTAAAAATGCTGATCCTGCTGATTATATGTATTCAACAGCTTTTGAAGGATTGATTGGCTTTTTATATTTAACCAAAAAGGATGAAAGGTTAAAAGAAATTTTAAAAATGTGTATGTAACCCATTGACTTATATGAGATAAATATGTTATAAATATTAGGTAGCTTGAAATTATGGCCCGTTGGTCAAGCGGTTAAGACGCGGCCCTCTCAAGGCCGAATCATGGGTTCGATTCCCGTACGGGTCACCAATTTGTATAAAAATGTGAAAATGTTAATTGTTGCAATTTACATAAAGTTATGATATAATACCAACAACTCGAAACGTTAAGTTCAAACCATTCTAATAACAATAATTTGTTAAGGAGGAAAAAGTATGCCAAACAGAAAAGAAAAGTATTCTGACATGGAAAGGTTTAGCCGAACAAGGAACGCTCAACGTAAACGGTATTATGCCAAAACAAGCTATAAATATCCAAAACGTGAGTGGACGATAGAAGAAGATAAACTGGTTTTAGCACATATTATGACAGATATGGAGCTTTCCAGATTAATTGAAAGATCTGTTATCGCTATTCAGAAACGTAGATGCATACTGAAAAAGAGGAAATAACTTAGGAATAAGAGTCTTAGAACATAAAATGTTCTAAGACTCTTTTATACTGCAAAATTAATAGCTTTAGCAACAACATCTTTCATGTTTTCAATTAAATCATCAATTTCTTTAGGCGTAACAATCATGTTATAACCAGTAGGATTTAAGCTTTCTTTAATTTCTTCGTAATTATCTTTTTCTTTTAATTCATTTAAATAATCATTTGATTTAGCTTCATTTTGTAGTTTACCGATAAATAAATCTAAACAATCATTAACTAAAACAGCAGATTCAACAACCATTGGAACTCCAACAGCAATAACTGGAATGCCAATAGAGGTTTCACTTAACTCTTCTCGAGCATTTCCAACACCTCCACCTGGAATTATTCCAGTATCAGAGATTTGGACAGTACTACTTATTCTTTCTATACTTTTAGATGCTAAACTATCGATAACTAAAAGCATTTTGGGTTTAACATTATCCACAATACCTTTAATGATTTCAGATGTTTCAATTCCAGTTGTACCAAGTACTCCGGGAGCAATTGCACACACAGAACGAGTTCCTTCTGTTACATATTGAGGAGTATATTTTATAAAATGTTTTGTTACATCTATTTCGGAAACAACTTTAGGACCAAGAGAATCGGGTGTTACGAATTGATTTCCAAGACCAACAACTAGTATTTCATCTTGGCTTTCACAGTGAGAATCTATTATTTTCTTTAACTCATCTTTAACAACATTGGAAGCCTTGTCTATGTCTTCATCTGTAGCCAACTTTAGATTTTTTATATCAACGGTTACATATGTTCCAATAGGTTTCCCAATAGCTTTTTCACCATTAGAATCTATTATTTTCACAATATTAGTTTTTATATTTTCATCAACAATATTCTCAAATGTTTCGATTCCAGGAATGTTATCAAGGTTATTTGCTTTTTTGTAAATATCTCTTCTTTCATCTGCCATATCAGTTCTAAAATTATACATAAATGATACCTCACTTTCTTTTTGTAGTATTAGAAGATTTTAATGTTTTTATTCAGACTAATCTTAGGGATGGTTATAAAAAACAAAAGTTTAGATTGAAATGGTTGAAGAGTGTCGAAAAAAGTAGGAAAATTTTATAAAAAAATATATTGACAATAGAAATAAAACAGAGTAGAATAAAAACATAAGTTCGGCAAAAGGAGGTTTGTATATGATAAGCACAATGCATATTAAAAATATTGGAATAATTGAGGATTTGACAGTGGAATTTAATAATGGTTTTAATGTTTTAACTGGAGAAACTGGCGCAGGAAAAACATTGATAATTGATTCTTTAGGAATTATTTCTGGAAATAGGTTTTCTAAGGAAATGATAAGAAAGGGTGAAAATCATTCTTTTGTTGAATTAAATTTATTTTTACCAGATAATATAAATTCAATCGATGGAAATGTAGTAGTTTCAAGAGAAATATACGAAAATGGCAGAAATACTTGTAAGATAAATGGACGATTAGTTACTGTAAACGAATTAAGAGAATTTATGAGTAATCTTATTGATATACATGGTCAAAATGATAATCAAATGTTAATGAGAAAACAGGAACATATCAGATATTTAGATAATTTTATTGGAAGAGAAATACTAGAGTATAAGACTGAATATAGTAAAATGTTTAATGAATATAATGAAATAAAAAAAGAGTTAAAAAACAATTATGGGGATGAAAAAGAAAAACAACGAAGACTAGATTTACTTAAATATCAATTAAATGAAATTGAAGAAGCTGATTTGAAAAGCAACGAAGAGGATGAATTGAATGAAATACATCATATGATGAAAAATTCTGAAAAAATATATAACAATCTTACAGAAATTGAAGAGAATTTATCCAATAATGCAATTGAAGCAATAAATAATTCAATAAGATGCATGGAAAAAATTGAAAATCTAGGTGAAAGATATAAGTGTAAATTAGGAGAATTAAAAAATATTTATTATGAGGTTCAAGAATTATCTAGAGATATAGTAGATATGAATGAAGAAATATTTTTTGAAGATGATAAAAGAAATCAAGTTGAAAGAAGATTAGATTTAATATATTCATTAAAAAGAAAATATGGAAATACAATTCCTGAAATATTAAATTATAAAGAAAAACTAGAAAGCGAAATTTTTAATATAGAAAACTGTGAAGAACACAATAAAAAATTAAAGGATAAAATAAAAAAATTAGAATGTAAAATGAATGAATTATGTAAAAATATGGACAATATACGCTCAAAACACAGTGAATATTTAAGTAATAAGATAAATATGGAACTGGCTGATTTAGAGATGCATAATGCCAAATTTATTGTGTCTAATGAATTTGATATAAACAATAATTTTACTGAGAACGGATTGAATAATGTAGAGTTTTTGATTTCAACTAATGTTGGCGACGATTACAAACCACTAGTAAAAATTGCTTCAGGTGGTGAAATAACTAGAATTATGTTGGCAATTAAAACTGTATTAGCAGATTCAGACAAAATGCCAATATTAGTATTTGATGAAATTGATACAGGAATAAGCGGAAAAGCTGCGAAATCAGTTGGTGAAAAAATTAAAATAATTTCAAAAAAACATCAAGTTCTATGTGTTACTCATCAGCCAAGTATTGCTGCAAGAGGAGATTCAAATTATTATATTAATAAAAAAGTTAAAAATAAAAAAACAATGACTGAAATTAGAAAACTAAATGAACAAGAAGTAATAAAAGAAATTGCAAGAATATCAAGCGGAGAATTGACAGAAGGTTCTATAAATCATGCTATAGAATTAAGAAAAGCTGGATAAAAAAATCAAAAATGCAAAAAATAATTTATATTAAAAAATATATTGACGTTTTTTGAAATTATAAATATAATATAGTTAATGCAAATGCAAAAAAATAAAAAGGAGAGATACTTATGAAAAAAAATAAAGTTTTAATAGGAATGTTTATAATTTTTGTTATGATGTTCAATATTTTTGCAACAGCGGTTTATGCGGAAGATACAAGAGAATTCGAAGCTCCAGACGAGAATGTTGAATATGAAGATCTTTATGGTATAGCATCTAATAAGTTTGAATTTAGTCCTCTACAAATGTTAATTATATACTCATTAAATTCATCTACACCAAACGAGAGTGAGTTTTTGTATAATAAAGTCTTGAAATATAGACATGATATTAATGAAGGAACAATAATTCCAATAAGAACTTATAATGGTGCTGACAATCAAGCTAATGAAACAGAAAAATTATTAAGAGAATCAAATGCATGGAATGATGAGAGAATAGATGGATCTGATGCATCTGTATTTTTAACTCTTTCAGTTGGAGGAGAAGTAACAACAAGAGAGAAAAAAGCTGAACAAGAAGAAGGATGGATTTACCATACAAATATTTTACAATATTCATTGGCTGACCAATTAAATATACCAAGAAATGAAGTTGTTATAAATATCGATGTAAGTATGGATAAATTAGAACAATTTGGAGTAGAAGCTAATGAATATCAAACTAATAATGTTGATAAATTTACAGATGAAGTTTTAGCAAAAATGCTTGAATTTGAACAAGCAAATCATACTATTGATGTTTTTATCGGAAAAGAATCTGCAAATTGGGTTCACCAAGTTCTTACAGTTACAGCAACAACAGAAAATAGTGGCGAATGGAAATTAGTATTAGGAACAGATAATAATTTCTATTGGCTTAAAACAAAAGATCCTGTAATACAAGAATTTAAAACAACTTTAGAGTATGAAACATCAGAAAAAGATGTTAAAGGAAAAATGGATGGAAATACTTTCTTACCACCATATGTTGATAATGATAATACAAAAAAAGATTTAGATGTAATTGCAACAATTAAATCTAAAACTAAAGAAGAAATAAAATCAACAAATGATGTAGAATTAAGAAATGATGGAAAACCAAATAGTGAAGGTTGGTATTATCCTGATGTAGAAGACAAAATAGTAATTGCAAAAGTATATAAATTTGATGATTATGATAATTCAGCTAATAAAGGAATAGTAAATGAAACTGTGAAATTAATTGGTTCACAAGGTGGGGAAGATACACAAAAACCATCAATTAAATGGACATTCAGAAGAAAAGAAAAAACAGAAAAAGAAAATAAAGACGGAAGTGTTACAGTAACAATAACATATAACCTTCCTGTTGATCCAGAAAGCATTCCAGAAGGATGGAGTCCAATATATGATAAAGATGGAAAAACAATACATTCAATAGAAATAACAATAAAAAAAGGTGAAGACTATGATAAAGATGTTACAGTTAAACAAGATGGAACAGATGCAACTGTAACAACTCCTGTTTCAAAGAAATGGCAAAAAGATAATTCACAGGCAGATGGAGTTATACCACAAACTGGTGCATTCACAATTTTATTAGCAATAGTAATAGTAGGAGCAACAGTATTTGCAATTACAAGATATCGTAAATTAAACAAATAATAATAAAATGAAATATTAAATATAAAAAACTACTTATTAATTAGTCTTTAATAAGTAGTTTTTTTAGCTGAAGTATTTACTTTTAAGGGTTTTTAATATATAATATTGAAAGCGTAGTAAATTATAGAGGAGGAACAGTTTATGAGTGAAAATGAAATAAACAACACACAAGAACAAGAAGTAGATTTAAATCAATTAATGAAAGTTAGAAGAGAAAAATTAGCAGAATTACAAGAACAAGGAAAAGATCCTTATCAAATAACAAAATTTAATAGAACAAATACAGCTGGTGAAATTAAATCAAATTATGAGAAATTTGAAGAAAAAGATGTAACAGTTGCAGGTAGAATAATTGCAAAGAGAATAATGGGAAAAGCATCTTTCTGTACAATTCAAGATTGTGATGAAAGAATTCAAAGTTATGTTAGCATTAATGATTTAGGAGAAGAAAGCTATAAAGCATTTAAAACTTTTGACATAGGAGATTTTATTGGAATTACAGGATTTGTATTTAAAACAAGAACAGAAGAAATTTCAGTTCATGCTAAGGAAGTAACATTACTTTCAAAATCATTACGTCCATTACCAGAAAAATTCCATGGATTGAAAGACCCAGACTTACGTTATAGACAAAGATATGTTGATTTAATTGTAAATCCAGAGGTTAAGAAAAGTTTTGAAACAAGAAGTAAAATTATAAAAGAAATACGTAAAATATTAGATGAAAAAGGATATCTAGAAGTTGAGACACCAATATTAAACACAATAGCTGGTGGAGCAACAGCAAGACCATTTATTACACATCACAATTCTTTAGATATAGATATGTACTTAAGAATTGCACTTGAATTAAATTTAAAGAGACTAATAGTAGGTGGAATTGATAAAGTATTTGAAATGGGAAGAGTATTCAGAAATGAAGGAATGGATATAAGACATAACCCAGAGTTTACAGAGTTAGAATTATATGCAGCATATCAAGATTATAATGATATGATGGATATAACAGAAGAAATCTTCTCAAGATGTGCGCAAGAAGTTTTAGGAACAACAAAAGTTACATATCAAGGACAAGACATTGACTTAACACCATCATGGAAGAGAATTACAATGATTGACGCAATTAAAGAAGTTACAGGAATAGATTTTAACACAATTAACACAGACGAAGAAGCTGTAGCATTAGCAAAAGAAAGAAATATAATTATTCCTGACCCAACAAAGGAAACAAGAGGAGACGTAATAAGCTTATTCTTTGATGAGTATGTTGAAGAAACATTGATTCAACCAACATTTATTTATGATTATCCAGTTGAAATTTCACCTTTGGCAAAAAGAAAAACTTCAGATCCACGTTTAACAGAAAGATTTGAGTTGTTTATTGGTGGAAGAGAATATGGAAATGCATTTTCAGAGTTAAATGATCCAATAGACCAATATGAAAGATTTAAAAAACAAGTTGAAGCAAGAGAAGCAGGAGACGAGGAAGCCGGAATGATGGATGAAGACTATATTCAAGCACTTGAATATGGTATGCCTCCTACAGGTGGATTAGGAATTGGAATTGATAGATTAATAATGTTGCTAACAGATGCGGCTTCAATTAGAGATGTACTATTATTCCCAACAATGAAACCAATAAATAACGTATAATAAATAGTAATTAATTCACTTCAAGAAAATTAAGTCTTGAAGTGATTAATATATTTTAATAATAATTTATAAATATGTATAACTAATTATGCATAATGAAAGGATAAATATGTTTAGTTTTGACAAAAGAATTTTGTATATTGTTTTAGGAATATTTGTATTTATTAATATTGCACATAGATTAACGAATACAGATAGTTTATTAATTTTATTAATAACATTACCAGCTATATTAATAGCTATTACATTTCATGAATTTGCTCATGCTTTTGCAGCAGATAAATTAGGAGATAATACTCCACGTAGTCAAGGAAGATTAACACTAAATCCACTAAAACATATAGATCCAATAGGGTTTGCTTTGTTGATTGTTGCTGGATTTGGTTGGGGAAAACCGGTGGAAATAAGTCCAAGAAATTTTAAAAGGAACATTTCAATGACAAAAGCTGAGGCAATAGTGGCTTTTGCTGGACCATTAATGAATTTCTTGCTTGCGATAGTTTCAACTATAATTTTAGCAGTATTTATGAAATATAATGTATTAAGTAACTTACCATCAAGAACATTATGGCTAGTTTTAGTATTTATAGTAGAATTAATTTTGATAAATGTTGGTTTAGGCTTATTTAACTTAATTCCTTTACCTCCATTAGATGGTTCAAAAATATTAAACCATTTTCTACCAACTAGTGCTAGACAATGGTTTGAACGTAATCAGCAAATTTTATACATTATTTTTATAGCTATATGGATTACAGGGATAGCGGAATTAGTTATAACACCATGTATAGCTAACACTGTAAAGGGGTTATTTATACTAATAGGAAATATCTTTGATATAAATTTAAAGATAATCTTACAAATATTTGGAATTTAAAATTGAAAAACGGATAATAATTAAATTTTTATATAAAACGTTGAAAGGAAAGAAAGAATGAAAGATATATTAACTTTAGGAATTGAATCAAGTTGTGATGAAACTTCTGTATCTGTTGTAAAAAACGGTAGAGAAGTACTTTCTAATGTTATAAATTCACAAATAAAAATACATGAACAATATGGTGGAGTTGTTCCAGAAATAGCTTCTAGAAATCATGTTGAGGCTATTTCTGAAGTAACAAAGCAGGCATTGAAAGAAGCAAATGTTACATTTCAGGATATAGATCATATTGCATGTACATATGGCCCAGGATTAGTAGGAGCGCTGTTGGTAGGTGTTTCATATGCTAAAGCACTAAGTTATACACTAAACATACCATTAGTTGGAACAAATCACATTCAAGGGCATATTGCTGCAAATTATATTACACACAAGGATTTAGAACCACCTTTTTTATGCATGATTGTTTCTGGTGGACACACACATTTAGTACATATTAAAAGTTATGATGAATTTGAAATATTAGGAAAGACAAGAGATGATGCTATTGGAGAGGCTTTTGACAAAGTCGCAAGAGTAGTAGGACTAGGATATCCAGGTGGACCAAAAATAGACAAGCTAGCTAAAGAAGGAATACCTAATATAGTACTTCCAAAAACACATTTTGATAATTTAGATTTCAGCTTTAGTGGAATAAAAACAGCAATAATAAATTTACATCATAAAAATCCAGATGTTAATAAAGCTGATTTATGTGCAAGTTTTGAAGCTAATGTAACTGAAGTTTTATTAGAAAATGTATTAAAAGCAGCTGAGCAACTTGGAATAAAAAAGATTGCTTTGGCTGGTGGAGTTTCTGCTAATTCATATATTAGAGAAAAATTTTTAGAACTAGAAAAAACACATGGATTTAAGATTTATTATCCAGAGCCTATTTTATGCACGGATAATGCTGCAATGATTGCAAGTGCAGGGTATTATAATTATATTAATGGTAAGAGATCTGATTTGTACTTGAATGCTATACCTAATTTGAAGCTTGGACAAGAGTAGACATTTCAACTACTTTAAAAAAGAAAGGAGTGATTAGAGTGTCGATATATGTGATCGCGGATTTGCATTTGTCCTTTGGGGTAGATAAGCCTATGGATATATTTGGTGATAACTGGGGAAATCATCCGGAGAAGATTAGGCAAGATTGGATAAGCAAGGTTAAACCTGAAGATACTGTTATTCTCCCAGGAGATTTTTCATGGGCTACCTATATTGAAGATGCAAAGCTGGATTTTCAGTATTTAAATGATTTGCCAGGTAAAAAGATTTTGCTTAAAGGTAATCATGATTATTGGTGGACAACGCTTACAAAAATGAGAGAATTTGTTAATGAAAATAATTTTGAAAATATAGATTTTTTATATAATAATTCATATCTTGTTGAAGACAAAGTTATTGTTGGTTCACGAGGTTGGGCACTACAAGATGGTGAAGAAAACAAAAAAATGATTAATAGAGAAAATGAAAGATTAAAGTTATCTTTTAAAGATGGAATTCAAAAATATGGTGAGAACAAAGAATTCATAGTATTTATGCATTATCCACCAATCAATTCTAAAGAATTATTAGGAAATAGCTTTTTAGACTTTTATAAAACTATGAAAGAATATAACGTAAAAGAATGTTATTATGGACATTTACATGGAAATTCGCACAGAGATGCAATAGAGGGCAAAGTTGGAGGTATTAATTTTCATTTAATAAGCGCGGATTATTTGGATTTTAAATTAGTGAAAATTAATTAAAATTGCTTTGTTCACTTGAAAAGTAATAAAAAACTATTGCAAAATTGGAAAAATGTGGTATAATAAATAAGCTTGTTACAATTGAACAGAGTAACATAAATGAGAAAACAGATATATTTGAAAGGATGTATGTAAAAAATGAGTATTAAAGTAGAGAAAACAGAAAATACAAATGAATTAAAATTAACATTTAATGTTCCAGCAGAAACATTTGATGAAGGAATGAAAAAGGTTTATAGCAAAACAGCTAAATATTTCAATATACCAGGATTCAGAAAAGGTAAAGCACCAATGGCTTTAGTAGAAAGAACATATGGTTCTGAAATCTTCTATGAAGATACATTCAATGAAATAGTTCCAGAAATTTTTGAAAAAGAGATTACTGAAAACAAATTAGAAGTTGTTAGTAAACCTGAAATAGATATAGTACAAATTGGAAAAGGTAAAGAATTAATCTTTACAGCAGTTGTACAAACTAAACCAGAAGTAAAATTAGGAAAATATAAAGGAATTGAATTAGAAAAAGTTGAACACAAAATAATGGCAAAAGATGTTAACAGTGAATTAAACCGTATGGCTGAGAAAAATGCTAGATTAATCAGTGTTGAAGGTGAAGCAGTAAAAGAAAAAGATATAGCTGTTATTGATTTTGAAGGATTTGTTGATGGAGTAGCTTTTGAAGGTGGAAAAGCAGAAAATCACGAATTAGAAATAGGAAGTAAAACATTTATTCCAGGATTTGAAGATCAAGTAATAGGAATGAAAGTTGATGAAGAAAAAGATATCAACGTTAAATTCCCAGAAGAATACTTCTCAGCAGAGTTAGCTGGAAAAGATGCAACATTTAAAGTTAAATTACATGAAATTAAAAGAAAAGAATTACCTAAAATAGATGATGAATTTGCTAAAGATGTTAGTGAATTTGATACATTAAAAGAATTAAAAGATAGCATCAAAGAAAAATTACAAACAGAAAGCAATAACAAAGCTAAATATGAATTAGAAGAAAATGCTATAAAAGCTGTTTGTGATGCAACAGATATTGAAATTCCATCAGGAATGGTTGAAACTGAAATTGACAATATGATGAAAGACATTGAAACAAGATTATCATATCAAGGTTTAAAATTAGAACAATATTTACAAATGATTGGTAAAACAGAAGCTGATATGAGAAAAGAATATGAAGAACAAGCAAAAACATCTGTAAAAAGTAGAATGGTTTTAGAAGCTATTGTTAAAGCTGAAAAATTAGAAGCTTCAGAAGAAGAAATTTCTGAAAAGATAAAAGAAATGGCTGAAAACTATGGTAAAAAAGCTGAAGAATTAAAAGATAATGAACATTTAATTAATTACATAAAAGAAAATATGGCAGTAGAAAAAGCAATCAAATTTGTTGTTGATAATGCAAAAATGAAATAAAAAAGGTAAAAAAGTTAGGGGCAAGTTTTTTATCCCTAACTTTTTGCGCTTTTTACAAAAATTTGCCTATTCTACAATTATAGAAAATTTAAAATAAGTATTGAAAAAAAGGCAATTATAGTATAAAATGCATTTAATATTGTGTATAATTAAAATAAAAACAAGGAGGAATAATATGTTAGAGAAAAATAGTTTAGTTCCATATGTTATTGAACAAACATCAAAGGGAGAAAGGTCTTACGATATTTTCTCAAGATTGTTGAAAGATAGAATTATATTTTTAGGAGAAGATGTTAATCCAACATCAGCAAGTTTAGTAATAGCTCAATTGTTGTTTTTGGAGTCAGAAGATCCAGATAAAGAGATTTCTCTTTATATTAATAGCCCAGGAGGATCTATTACAGATGGTATGGGAATTGTAGATACAATGAATTACATTAAGTGTCCTGTTACTACAATTTGCATTGGTATGGCAGCAAGTATGGGAGCAGTACTTTTAGCTTCTGGAGAAAAAGGAAAACGTTTTGCTACACCAAATGCTGAAATTTTAATTCACCAACCATTAATCGGTGGCGGAGGACTTTCTGGTCAAACTACTGAAATTAAAATTCATGCAGATCATATGGTTAAAACTCGTGAAAAATTAAATAAATTATTAAGTGAGAGAACAGGTCAACCATTAGATGTAATCAATAGAGATACAGAAAGAGACAATTACATGACTGCTCAAGAAGCATTAGAATATGGTTTAATTGATGGTATTATGGAGAAAAGACCTTAATTATTTATTATAATATTCAAATAAAGTAATAAAAGATTAATAAGAGAATTAACAAAACAAACCAAAGAAAATATAATAAAATAAAAAGGAAAGGAGAGTATAATTAAAAATTATTTTAATTATACGACCAAGTGATATGCCAAATAGAGATCAAAATAAAACAATAAGATGTTCTTTTTGTGGTAAAACTCAAGATGCAGTACAAAGAATTATAGCTGGTCCAGGAGTGTATATTTGTAACGAATGTATTGGGGTATGTAATAATATCATTGAAGAAGATTTATATGAAGATCCAGATGCAACTTATACTGTTGATGAAGGAGAAAAATTACCTACACCAGAGCAAATAAAAAATGTTCTTGATGAATATGTTATAGGTCAAGAAGATGCCAAAAAAACACTTTCTGTTGCAGTATATAACCATTATAAAAGAATTAGTAATAACGAATTTATAATGGAACAAAACAATAATAATAATAGTATTGAAATTCAAAAAAGCAATATTTTATTACTAGGACCAACAGGTTGTGGAAAGACATTACTTGCACAAACATTGGCTAAAGTACTAAATGTTCCATTTGCAATAGCAGATGCAACAACATTAACAGAGGCTGGTTATGTTGGTGAAGATGTTGAAAATATATTATTAAAGCTTATTCAAGCAGCTGATTATGACGTATCAAAAGCTGAAAGAGGAATTATATATATTGATGAAATTGATAAGATAACAAGAAAATCAGAAAATCCATCAATTACTAGAGACGTAAGTGGTGAAGGTGTTCAACAAGCTTTATTAAAAATTGTTGAAGGTACTGTTGCTTCAGTTCCGCCTCAAGGAGGAAGAAAACATCCACATCAAGAGTTTATACAAATAAATACTGAAAATATTTTATTTATTTGTGGTGGTGCTTTTGAAGGATTGGATAAACTAATAAATGATAGAATTGGTAAGAAAACAATTGGCTTTGGTGCTAAAATTGAAAGTCCAAAAGAGATTGATAAAACAAAGGTATTTAGTCAATTGTTACCACAAGATTTATTGAAATTCGGATTGATTCCAGAGTTTGTAGGTAGATTACCAATAGTGGCTACACTACAAGATCTAGATAGAGAAGCGTTAATTCAAATAGTTACAAAACCACGTAATGCATTAGTAAAACAATACAAGAAATTATTTGAATTGGATGATGTTCAACTTGATTTTGAAGATGGAGCATTAGAAGCAATTGTTGATAAAGCAATTGAAAGAAAAACAGGTGCAAGAGGTTTGCGTGCAATATTTGAAGATATTATGAGAGATATAATGTTTGAAATTCCTTCAAATCCTAATATTGAAACATGTATAATTACAAAAGCAACTGTGGAAAATGGTGAAGAACCAAAAATCTTTATAAATAACAAAAAAAGTTCTGCAAAAGTAAACAGACACATAAGAACAAAAGGCAATAATGATGTGGAGACTGCTTAGTTTAAAGAAAATTATAATTATATGATAATATATAAGATAAAATAATTGGAAAATATTTGCATTTAAAAAAAATATATGCTACAATTAGCGAAGGAAAAATATATGAATGGAGAGGGTAAAAAATGACAGTATTAAAATATATAGTTTTAGCAATTTATATGATAATATGTGTAGCTTTAATAATAATAGCTACAGTACAAACTAAGGATGCTAATGGAGCTTCAGAAGCAATAATGGGTTCTTCAACAAGTAATTTTTATGAAAAAAACAAGGGAAGAACTAAAGAAGGAAAGTTAAAAAGAACTACAATTATGTTAGGTGTTGCTTTTATAGTTGTTTCTGTTATTCTTGGTGTATTGTATGTTATGTAGGCTTTTAAATTTATAAAAGTTTTAAAAGTAGTAGGCTGTGCGTGGTTTACTACTTTTGCTTTTTTATTTTGCAATTGACCGTCCAATATAAGAATTATGTAATCGCAGAAAATATATTAACAACTGGGCGAGTTGTACTCCATTGTTAATATATTTTCTGCTAATACATAATTCTTATATTGGACTACTCTACAATAGAAGATAATAGTTAAAAGAGGTGAATTTAATGGAAGAGAATAGAAAAATAATTTTGAATTTTATGAGAAACGAGCAATATGTTCCGATGAAAGCCAAAGATATGGCTTTTATATTAGGCGTTCCTAAGCAAAAATATGCGGAATTTCGTGAAATTTTAGATGAGTTGGAAAGAGAGTTTAAGGTTCAGCAGTCTAAAAAGGGAAAGTATATGCTGGTTGATGAAAGTGTTTATAAAACTGGAGTTTTAAGACTAAATTCGAAAGGATTTGGTTTTGTTAAGGTGCCTGATTCTGATAATGAGATTTTTGTTTCAAGAGATAATATGAATAAGGCGTTGAATGATGATGAAGTTTTGGTTCAGATTATTGAAGGAAATGTTGGCTCAGGTGAACATGACGAGGGGAAGATAATCAAAATTCTAAGACATGGTAAAGATACCATAGTAGGAACATTTCAAAATAGTAGAAATTTTGGATTTGTAGTTCCTGATGATAGTAACTTTGGCACTGACATTTTTATTTCAAAAAAGAATTTTGGAAAAGCTAAGAATAATCAAAAGGTTGTTGTTAAAATTACTAAATTTGCTGAAAAAGGAAAAAAAGCAGAGGGAAAAGTAATAGAAGTTTTAGGAAATCGAGATGAAGCTGGAATTGATATGCTTTCATTGATTAAAGAATATAATTTACCTTATGAATTTCCAGAGCCTGTTTTAAAAGAAGCAAAGTCATTGGATATAAATATTACAGAAAATGATTTGAAATTCAGATTAGATTTGCGAAACGAAGAAATATTTACTATTGATGGAGAAGATGCAAAAGATTTAGATGATGCTGTTTGTGTTAAGAAAAATGATGATGGTAATTATGTTTTAGGAGTTCACATTGCAGATGTTAGTAACTATGTCAAAGAAGGAAGTCAACTAGATAAAGAAGCAGTTATAAGAGGTACAAGTGTATATATGATGGATAGGGTTATTCCAATGCTTCCAAAAGAGTTGTCAAATGGCATTTGTAGTTTAAATGAAGGACAGGATAGATTTGCTTTATCTGTTATTATGGAGATAAATGATAAGGGACAAGTTGTATCTTCTGATATTAGAAAGAGCATAATTAAAGTTACTAGAAGAATGAGTTATACTGGTGTTTATAAAATTTTAAAAAAATTGATTGTAGATAATTCTTTTGATAGTGAAAATAAGCTTGATGTAAAGATAATTTCTAATATAGAAGAGGGATTAGATGGAAGTAATAAAGAAATATCAAAAAAAGATATTGAATCAATAATGCAATATAAAGATTTTTTTGAGCATTTCAAACTAATGGCTGAACTTGCTACAATATTAAAAAGTAAAAGGGAAAAAGAAGGAAGCTTAGATTTAGATATTCCTGAAAGTAAAATTATTTTAGATGAAAATGGTGTTGCTGTTGATGTAAAGAAATATGAAATAACATTTGCAAATGAAATAATTGAACAGTTTATGCTTATTGCAAATGAAACTGTCGCAGAAAAATTTTACTGGCTTGAAGCACCATTTATATATAGAGTTCACCCAGAACCAGATATAGAAAAAATTAGAGAATTAAATACATTTATCTGGAATTTGGGTTATAGAATTAAAGCTGGAAAAGATAATATTCATCCTAAGGCATTTGCAGAAGTTCTTGAAGAGGTGAAAGATAAACCAGAGGAAAGAGTAGTATCTAATCTTATTTTAAGAACATTAAAGGTTGCTCAGTATGAAAGTGAGAACAGAGGCCACTTTGGTATTGCAAGTAAATACTACTGTCATTTTACATCACCAATTAGAAGGTATCCAGACTTATTCATTCACAGAATAATTTCTAAGTATATAGAAAAAAATTATAGCTTAACAGACGAAGATTTAGAAAAATATTCAGAACAAGCGACAAAATATGCAAGAACATCATCTGAAAGGGAAAAAATTGCACAAAAGGTTGAACGTGATAGTGTTGACATTAAAAAGGCTGAATTTATGCAATCTAGAGTTGGTGAAGAATATGACGGAATTATTTCTAATATTACTTCATTTGGAGTTTTTGTTGAACTTGAAAATACAGTTGAAGGATTAGTAAGATTCGAAAATCTAGGAGACGAATATTTTGTTTATGATGAGGAACATAAACAATTATATGGAGAAGAAAGTGGAGATATTCTTAACATTGGTGATAAGATGCATATCAAGGTTGTTGAGGCTAATAAGGAAATGAGAAGAATTTCTTTTGCTAGGATAAATAAAGGAGACGGTTCTAATAAATAGAACCGTCTTTATTATTAAAACTTAATGAAAAATAGAACTGCATTAAGCCAAACAAAGCAAATAAAGTTGACTACGCTTACACACGCAGCACCAACAGAATTTTGGTTTACTTTATATTCGTACATAGCATAAGAAAAATTTTTAATCAAAACCATAATACTAAAAAAACAAACTAGTAATTTTAAAAGCATAATTTAAAACCTCCTAAGGTGATTTATCAAATTCAGAACCGGCAATGACTGAAACATTTACGTTTACATTAAAAAATGAATTTTTATAATTTTCATTCCAATTCGAATTTTCCCATTCTTCCCAGGTTAAATAATTTGAGAGCGCATATTTTCCAAATCCAACAATATCAGATTGTAATTCTTTTGATGTCTTGTACAAGAAATTTGTAACAGTATATTTCAAATAATGTTCTGCAGAATTCTGCAATAATTCAACATCTTTAATTGATGTATAATCAATTGTTTCATTTAAAGTAAGACCATGTGCTTCAATATATAAATCAACAGAAATATAGGGGGTACCATTTACTAAATCTAGCTTTATTTTTGGAGCTTTACTTTTTCTAACAAATAAATCTATTGAACTATCACTTTCAAAAGGGCTAGGAACCGAAATGGTACAACTTTGTAAATGATCTTTTATAAGAAGAAAACAAATTGTTTCCATTCCAGATAGCTCTCCAACAAGCCTATCATCATGAAAAACAGCAGTACCAAAAGTTTCAACGTTGTTAACATCATCAATGGGCGTTTCATTTGCCTTATAGGAACTATCGATTCCAATATATGGTTCTTCAGTTGGTTTATTATCTCCAGTATTTAGTCCACCTAAAATAGCATTAGCTTGTACAAAAGAATTTTTTATATCATTAACAAAGGTTGCAAATTCAGTGGAAGTTGTGTAACCAGTGTATTCACTTGATTTCAAAGCCACTTCGTAATATCTTGCAGTTAAAGTTTCAATTGATGGAGTTGCATTTTCAATGAAATCTTTAGCTGAACATCTTGATATTATTACATTACAATCAGGACGAATTTCAACATTGTTTGAAAGTGTATCAATATACTTATTTAATCCTTGTTCAGCAATTTTCTCTGAGAATACGATAGCTTTACAATGTGATAGATTTAATTGTTTACTAATATAACTATTAACTAGGCTTATTCCTGAATCTATACTAGTGCATTGAACAGTTGTATTTTCTGTTTTGCTTGATTGACTACTTCCAGATTCTGAACTTGTTCCTGGAATTGAAATTTGGAATGTAAGAGATAAAGTGTTGTTTTCAGAAATATCTATTCCAAGAGCTGTAACATATGCTAAATCTTCAATCCCACGAGCATCATAACATCCAGAAAGTTGAACAAGGGCAAGAACCAAAACACATATAATCAAAAATAATTTTACAATTTTTATTTTCATAAATTATTTACCTTTCCTGAGTTAACGAATTTTAGCTTTAAATTTGCAATAATAAGAATTGGTATGCTTATTGCAAAAAACAAAATAAAAAATGAATATTGAACACTCTTAGCAATTAATGTTGTGAAAATTGCGTATTCAATTGGAATTATCGAAATAGCTAAAATTAATAAGTTTATTGAGTAATTAATAGAATTTGTATCACTTATATTTGTCAATTTTTTAAAAATATAAATACATAGAGAAATTGGTATATTTATATAGGAAACTATTGCAATAATCCAAATAAGAATAAATACAGCATCAACTCTTTGAACAAATCTACCATAATCTAAATTTCTTGTTAGTACATATAATGAAAACGATTCATCACTGTGCATGGTGAAAGATAGAGATAATAATAGACAAGTAACGCTTAATAGTAAGTAAACTGATGATATTATTATGGCAATAACTGACATACTTTTAAACTTATTTGGTTTATCTAGTAGCGGTGGTAAAAATAGTAAATATAAAATTCCGGAAAAGCTAAAAATGTTGCTAAGACCCGAGAAAAATGTCTGGTTTAGTCCATAGCCTAGAATTGGAAATATTCTCTCAGGCATGAAGTTTTTTATTGATGAAGCAAGTATTATTATTATGCTAATAAATATTGCCGGTGATATTATTAAATTTGCTTTTGCTATTACTTTTATAGAAAATCTGTTGCATATTGTACTGCTTACTATAAAGAATAGGGCAATAAATAGTATGGGGGAGGTTTTAAAGTATATTGTTCTTAGTGTTTCAGACAAATTTTTTATTATAGAAGCAGTAAGCATTATAAGTAGCAGGATATAAGCTATTCCAATTACTACTTTCATAGGCTTGCCACCTAGAAATTCGCTTATGTCTAAGATATCTTTGCCAGGAAATTTTTTAAATAAATAGGCTATTAGGTAGACGATGGCTATTGCTATAGCTGAGATGTAGAGTACGTTTAGGCAGGATGAAGGACCTGTTTTGGCTATTATGTCTTTTGGGGTGTTTAGAATTATTTTGTTAATCATTACTATGGTGATAAGGGCTATAGCTTCTACATAGCCGATTTTTTCTGCTTTCATTTTTGAAGTTCCTTTCTTTTATTTTTTCCAAAGCATACTAATCTTGCCTTGTGAATATTTCTTCTTTGGGTTAACTATGTTTGAACGATTTTCTCTTTTCCAAATAGGTGGCATGAAATACGAAGTTAAGTTACGCTTATGATTGTTAATTGCAAATGGAATAATGTAAGGACATCCAAATGATTTTAAATCGCATAGTAGAAAAATTTGAACAAACATTCCTACTGCAATTCCTAGAAATCCTGCCATATATCCAAGTATAATAAATATAAATCTACTGATACGGATGGTAAAGTTTAGCGAAAAATCCGGAATGCTAAATGAACATATTGCTGTGATTGCTACAATTATAATTAAAATTGGGCTTACTAAATTTGCACTTACTGCTGCTTCTCCTAAAATTAATCCTCCAACAATTCCGATGGTTGGACCAATTGGGGAAGGAACACGTACACCTGCTTCACGGATTAGTTCAAATGATATTTCCATTAATAAAATCTCAAAAATTACTGGAAAAGGTACTGTTTCACGGGCTGCTTCAATTGTGAATAATAATTCTGTTGGAAGTAGTTCGTGGTGGTATGATGTAACTGCTACATAAATTCCGAGGCAAAAATAAGGCAAAGAATATTGCAATTAAACGTATAAATCTAAGCATATTTGAAAACTGAAATTTATAATTTGTGTCCTCTGGTGATGACATGAAGTCAGATAAAACTCCGTGGAACAACTAGAACATACGGGGTATCATTTACGATTATTGCAACTCTTCCTTCCAATAGATGAACCGCTGCCTTATCAGGTCTTTCAGTTGCGATAATTTGTGGATATAGGTTTGAACCATCATCTTGAATTAGTTGCTCTAATTGACCAGAAGATGTTAAGTAATCAATGTCTAAGTTATTTACTCTAAATTTTACTTCGGCAACTAAATCGTTATTTGCTATATTCCCTAAATAACATACAGCAACCTTAGTTTTACTAATTTTTCCAACAGAGCAACTTTCAATAATTAAATCTTCGTTATTAATAATACGTCTTAACATAGATGTATTAGTTCTTATGTTTTCAACAAATGCTTCTTGTGAGCCGCGAACTACAATTTCGTTTTGAGGAGAACTTATACTCCTTTGTTTAAATCCTTTAGCGTCAATGTCAAATGCAACATTCAATGATTCAACTAAGAGTATACTGTCTCCAATGTTAATACTCGATATTGCATCTTCAAATTTATCTACTATTTTTATGCTGTTTTGTGGAATTAGATGATTATAGATGTAGTTTTTTAAATTAAATTTTTTTACTTTTCGTATAATTACATCATTGCTGTTATATTCTGCAACAATTTCTTTTAAGTTGGCCAAATCTTCCTCTGAAGATGAATTCGATTCATTGTTTCCGAGCTACTTTGAATGTATTAGATTTATTTCGAAGCATTAAAGGTTTAAATACAGCGTTGTTAATAATATCGGTATCAACCATTCCATCAATAAATATCAAAGCAGCTTTGTATTCTGTATTATTAGCAATTAAAGTAAAATCTCTTATAACAACATCACTATTAATTAGACTATTATATTTTGATTTTAAAAAATTAAGGTTTTCATCAAAGTTGTTTGAAATTTTTTGTGGTTCTAAATCTTTTGAAGCAATGACAGGAACCTTTTCAATATCTTTGTTGGTTTCAGTAGTTAGAAAGAAATTATTACTTTGAGCAGGGGTATATTTTATAAATTTATTATAAAATTGAGTAAATACATTATAATCCTTCATTAATAGCTAATCCTTTCAAAAAATGTTTACTGTTGTTAGTATTGCCTGATATTTGTAAAATATGTATTTGTTGATTAACAATTTTGGTATTAATCATTTTTTTTCAGAATAAATAATAATAATCTAATTATTTAGGAGTGATGAAAATGACTTTGTTAGAAATTATACTAATTGCAATAGGATTAGCAATGGATGCATTAGCGGTTTCAATATGCAAGGGTCTTTCAATGAGAAGTTTTAATTTAAAAAATGGTTTGATAATAGGTTTCTACTTTGGATTTTTCCAGGCATTAATGCCACTTGTTGGATATTTACTAGGAACTACATTTAGTGAATTAGTAGTTAGTATTGATCACTGGATTGCATTTATTTTGCTTTCAATTATTGGCTTGAAGATGATAAATGATTCTTTAAAAAGTGAGGAGAATGATAAAAATGATAAATTAGACATGAAGACAATGATTGTTTTAGCAATTGCTACAAGCATTGATGCACTTGCAATTGGAATCACTTTGGCTTTTTTCGAAATTAGCATAGTAAAGGCCATTTCAATAATTGGTTTTATAACATTTACAATTTCTTTTATTGGAGTTATAATAGGAAATAAATTCGGAGATAAATTTCAAGGAAAAGCTGAAATTATTGGTGGAGGAATTTTGATTTTAATTGG
>CAMUZC010000014.1 GCA_947165105.1 uncultured Lachnospiraceae bacterium
ACATATATCTCACTCCTTTATAAAATATTTGCACCAGATTTAGTGCTTATATAAAGGATAAGACGGAAACCGTTGGAACAAGCGGAGTTAAAGGAATACAAAACAATTCAAAAAAGTAATAAAACATTACAAAACATGACAAAAACTGACAAAATTTCTCAAAAAAGTCTCAAATGATCACTCATTTGAGACAAAAAAAGAAAGCCAATAAATTTTGGCTTTCTTACTATTTAATTAATAAACCTATTTCATAATCTTTCTAATTTTATCAGCATAAAAGTAAATAAATTCAGTAGGAGTAGGTACACCTGTTTCGTAATTAATTCTTGCTGTGTAATGTGTTTCTAAATCTTCCAAACTTGAAACTCTCCAAGCGTGAAGAATAGCATTTTGCATATCTCTACTAATAGTACTGTTAGAACGTTTATATTTATTTGTTAAATATTGAACAGCGCTAACTTTTTCTTCGCCATTACTATTTGTGATTAAATAATAGATCGCGTCATGCAAATATTTTCTGCCTTGCAAATGAAGCCCTACACCAATTAAATTTAATTCATCATTAATTATACTTGATATCTTTTCTTCATTTTCTTTAGTATCTTCTATAACAATATTTCCTGTAAAAGATTTATCTTCACTATATCCGCTGAGTAAAACAAGAGTATTTATAATATTTTCAATACTATAGTTTTGTTGTCTTTTATAAAAAATCAAATCTACACCTTTATCGTGCAAGTAATCATATACAGTAGTTGATGAAACAACAGTATTTACTACTATTTTTGGCTTTTTTGATAATTTGGTTTTATATAATTCTTCAAGTAAACCAAAACTGTTAGTGTTACCAGATCCATTATGCAATTCTATGTCTAATATTATTGCATCTGGTAGATTTTTCTTAATTAATTCCAAACCTTCAATATCAGAATCAGTAGTAGCAATAAGTTTGACATCATTACGTGTTTTAATATATTTTTCGAACTTTATACATTCTGCTTTATCGTCTTCAATTAATACAATACTTAAAACTTTATTATTCATTGGAAAGCAACTCCTTCTTAACATATTTTAAAATCATAATAGCATATTCAACTTGAAAATTCTATAAATTAAAATTATTTATTGTCAAAATTTGTCAAATACATACATGCTAAAATTAACATTAATAATCGAGTTAATCAATTATTGATGCTTAATTAATTTTTTAAAATTATACATAATAATTTGATCTTAAATTAGTAAGAGAGGAGAAGTAAGTTTGGTAGAAAAAGATTTAGAATTGAGAAAAGAAATGGGTGATAGAGTAAGAAAAATCAGAAATGAGCTTAAAATGTCAAAAGAAGCTTTAGGTAAAAAGCTTGGCGTTACGGGACAATTTTTAGGAGTAGTTGAAAAAGGAAATAGTACAATGTCATATGACATATTAAAAAGATTGTGCGAAATTAGTGGATATTCTGCAGATTACATATTATTCGGGAAGTCACCAGTTTTATTAAATGAGACAAAGGAATTATTAAACGAATTTAGTGAAGATCAAATTCAAGCTGTTTTTGAAGTAATTAAAAGAATGTCTACTATTATTAATAAAGAGGAAATATAAGTAAAAAGGAGTGTTATTATAAATGACATTCCTTTTTACAAAATAAGGAAAATTAAATTTTTATGAAACTATTGACGAAAAAAATAATGATAGATATAATAAATGTAGAGAAATAATTGTGGGAAGATACTAAAGATAAAATAAGAAAATATAAAGTAAATATATGAAACAACAAGTTAATATATATTTGAGTATCCTCCTAGTGTAAAGGAGGTTTTTTTATTTAGTTATAGTAGTGAAAGGGGGTGTCTGAAATATCAAAGAATAAATTATTTATTTTAGGCATAGTATGCGGATTAGTAATGTGCATTTCAGGTATATTCGCATTTACTAATACATCAATTTTTAGTATAAAGGATGAAGTAAATACAGGCGCAATTAATATTGAATTAAAAGAATACACTTTAAAAGATGGACAGGAGTTAATATACACAGACAGTGAAACAACAGTTTTACCAGGTCAAATTATTTCTCTAATCCCAAGAATAACCAATTTAGGTGACTCAAGTTATGTAAGAGCTAAACTTACTTATACAAGTGAACAAAATAGCTTAATTCAAATTTCAGATGATAATGTAGATGGAATTAATGAAGATTGGGTAAAAAAGGGAGAGTATTGGTATTATAAAAATATTGTGAATTCAGGTGAAAACATTGATATATTCAAAACATTAAGAATTCCAATAGATGTACCAAATGAATTTCAAGGAAAAGCTATACAGTTAAATATTACTGCAGAGGCAATTCAATCAAATAATTTTAATCCAAACTTTGATTCAAATACACCATGGGGTGGAGTTAATGTTGAAGAAGCTAAAACAGCATATCAGGCTGACATGGTTCAAATCAATCCAAATGCAGTTATTGAATACGAAAATAGTGCAAATATGTACATGAGTGTTCCTGAAAACTTCTTTAACAAATTGGGACATATTGTACCAGGTGATATAGTTAGTGAAGATGTTTCAATTAACAATAAAAGCGAAACAAGATTAGAATATTTTGTTTCAACTGATAAAACAGATGGAATTTCAGAAAAAGGAATTGAATTACTAGAAAAGTTACAATTGAAGATTGTTTCTAAAGATGGAGTTATATATAACGGTAATGCCTATAAAATTGAAAACTGCTCTTTGGGAGTATATGAACCAAATAATCTAGCAAACTTAAAGTTCATTGTTACAGTACCATCTGAGTTAGGAAATGAATTCGCTGATTTAGCATCTGGAATAAAGTGGAATTTCTCAGTAAAAGAAGTAGAAAAAGAGCCAGAACCAGAACCAAAGAAAGAAATAAGTCCACAAACTGGAGATACTAAATTTAGAGCTGCAATTATGATATTCCTTGTTTCAGCAATGGGATTAATAGTAGTTTTATTTTTAGAAAAGAAACAAAAAGATAAAAATAAATAGGAGGAAAAAAGATGAGTAGAAAAAAATTAATTTTTACAGCTATAATATTAGCTTTAGTGTTATTAATAGGAGGAGTTTTAGCGTATTTCACAGATACTCAAACAAAAACAAACTCATTTACAATGGGAAATGTAGATATTGAGGTAAATGAAGGTAACTTCCCAGAGGATGGTATACAAAATGTAACACCTGGTATAGAATATGAAAAATCACCAAGAATAATTAATAAAGGTTCAACACCTGTTTATGCATTTGTAAAAGTATCAATACCATATCGTAATATTTCAGTAAATAATGGAGATGCATCAGATACAGAATTATTTCAATTATTACATATAACAGATGAAACTGCAGGAACAACAGCAGTTGGAATAAATGAAGGATGGGCATTAGTTAATGTAGCTGAAGCTGGAGCAACAGAAGAAGTAACTTCAGTAAAAGATACAACTAATAAAACAGTTACATATGTATATGCATATGTTGATGATCAAGGAAAACTAAAAGCTTTAAATGGAAATTCTGCAACATCTGGTAAAGAAACAAATACTTTGTTTGATAAAATTAAATTCATAGATGTAACAGAAACATCACCAACAGGTTCACAAATTCAAGGACAAACATTTGACGTAGTAGTTAGCGGTTATGGTATTCAAACATCAGAATTAGGTCTAACAGGAGATGACGCTACAAACCCAGCAAAAGTATGGCCTTTAGCTAATAGATAAAATAATTAGGAAGTAAAAATATGAAAACTTTTATAAAAATCACAAAAACAGTTTTAAATATAATTATTACAGCAATTATTATTATAGGTATTGCTTTCATTGGATTGTTTTGTTTTGGAATTCAACCCTATGTTGTTGAATCAGGTTCAATGGAACCAACCATAAAAACAGGAAGTGTTTGCTTTATTAATAAAAAAGCGGAGTATGATAAAATGCAAGTGGGGGATATTATTGCTTTTAAAATCAACACTGGAGCAAGTGTAACACATAGAATAGAAAATATTACAGAATCTGGTTTTGAAACTAAAGGTGATGCAAATAGCACTGTAGATAGTGTTATTACGACTCAAGATAATTTTATTGGTAAAAATATTTTTTCAATTCCGAATATTGGTTTTATAGTCAAATCACTTCAGACGCCAAGTGGAAAAATTGTTTTAGGAACAATAATACTAGTGATATTTTTAGCTGGAATCTTGATTGGAGAGCCATCTAAAAAGAAAAAGAAAGAAAAAGTTGAATAATTTATAAGACAAGAAGCAAGTTTGTTTCTTGTCTTATTGTTTAATTTGTTGACCACAAAAAAACATTGTGATATCATAAATAAAAAAGAGTTTTATAAAAGGAGATACTAATGAAAAATTATGAAGAGTTTAAATTAGAAACTGATAAGGTTCATATTCTTAGTAATGGTGATCTTTTATCTAAATACGTTTCAACAATAACTGATTATATAGAAGCCACAAAAGAGTTAAACGATATTGAAAAGTCTCAATTAGTCAAAACAGATTTTTTTCTTAAACAAATCACCAAATTAAAGTTAGATGTAATTAAAAGTATACAAGATGATAAAATAAAAATGGATATTTTGAAGGACGAAAATTATATTTCGGAAAACTTTAAATATAATTTTGAGTTAGAAGAGCTTGTTATGTCATTAGGATCAAAAGGAAAGATGGAAGCTTTGAATAACAAGGATTTTTTAGAAAAAATGAAATTAGCTAAACATGGAAAAATGGAAATTATTAAATCTCTTGATGACGAAAATAAAAATGATATCATAAAGGATGAAGAACTGGTAAAGGAATTAGAAATTAGTTTATATGATGTCTCTGAAATAATACAAAGTATAAAAAATGAAAATTTAAAAATTGATCTTTATCACAATATGGATTTTAGCGCACCACAAAAGGCAAATATAATTCGAACATTGTCATTACCAAATAAAATAAAAGAAATTATAAATACAGATAATTCTTTGCGTAAAATCGATATTATTTCTGTAATTAATAGTATGGAAACACAAAATGAAATAGAATTTATAAATAATAATTTGGATTTTATGAAGGAAAAAGAAATTAGAGCGTTTGATATATTAAGAGCCAAATATGATGCTGATAAACAACTTGAATTCGTTTATAATATGGACAAATTGGAGTTAACAGAAGCTGAATATAGAAAAATAATTGCAGGGTTAAGGAATGAATCAAAAGAGCAGATTGATTTAAATAGAATTGATGAAAAATACAGAAGTTTGACCGAATTAAAACTTCAAGATAATTTATCAGCAATTTATGAATTTGGAAAAATACTTCCTGATTTAAGTGCGGATTTAACAATTTATAAAGATTTAGATGAATTGCTTTATATTGCTCCGTTAGATGACATAAAAAGTGATGAACAACGAAAAGCATTAAAAGAATTATGCAAAATTTGCCCAGATGCAAGAATAACTGACAATTTGCATCTTGGTGGCTCAACTGGTAAACAATATAATGAAGGTGAAAAATGGATTGATTCTGTATTAGAAGGTTTGCAGCCAAATTGGAATGATATTCAAAAACTTGCTTATATTGATTGTTCAATTGGAAAGAGGCTTAGTTATACACCAGAACAAGGAACGGAAGTTGAAAACTCATCTGAACAAAGAAATTTATGGGAAATCGTTGTTAAAAGAAATGGAGTATGCAATGGTATAGCACAATTAGAAGAATACATGTTGAGTAGAATAGGAATAGAGAGCCAAAGAGTTGCATCTGACACACATACTTATTTAAAGGTAAAAAACATAGAAATCCCAACTGAAAACGGTATAAAAAGAGGAGATACATTGATAGATCCAACATGGAATTTGGCTAGTTCTAGATATGATGCTAGGCCACAACACTTCTGCAGAAATTATGAAGAACTAAGAAAAATTGATATAGATGCGGATGGTATAGATCATAAGTGTCATAAATGCGATGAGTTGGAGAATGAAGACTTAATAGAAATGGATTTACCAAATCTTAGAAAAGTATATACAAGTATTGGCGTTGCTAGAGAAGATGGGAAATTTCCTGCAATTGATATGATTGAAAAAACTGAAAAAATTAATGAACTTGCACCAAATGTAGATAGTAATATTCAAAATAAATTTAAACTATTAAAAAGCAAATGCCCAGAGTTTGCTGAATGTATGAAGTCAACAATAAAGATTATGCAAGGAATTCTATTTGAAAAAAATGACAAGTTCGATTATAAAAAGTGCATTGCATCAAGAGTTTATGATAAGAACGACGAAAAAAAGAAAGCAGTATTATTTTTATATTTTGATTTCGATGATAAAGGTAAAAGATTCTATTATGCAGATAAACAGCAAGGAGAGTTTATTGAATTACCTCAAGACGAATTTGAGAAAAAATTTGATTGTTATAAAGTTGATTTAAAAGATAATAAAAGACTTTGGGAGCAAGAAAACGAAGTGAAAGAACAAATGGAAAATAGCTCTGGAAAAATTGTGGAAGGTGATGAAAGAGAATGATGAAGTGGATAGAAAAAATATTAAACTTTTTTAGAAAAAAAGAAACAACAAAAATGTTGGATAAAGGAAAGATAGAAAATGAAACAATTGATATTAATGATAAAAGAAAAAAGTTTATAGATTCATTAAAAACAGCTGCCTCAGATATAAAAAAGAAATCATCAGTTAAGACAATTGTTTGTCATGGAGATGGAACAGGGATTGATACAAAGATAGATTATTAAAAAAATAACAATAAACACTTGCAAAATCAATAAAAATGTGATAAAATAAGCGTGCTGAAATGCAAAAGTACCTTTTACTTGGTTATAGGTTAAACACCACTATAACTCAGTTTAAGGCAAATTAAATAAATAGGAGGTGCTATAAATGACAAAGGAAAGAAAACAAGAAATCATTAATACTTATAAAAGAGAAGCAAATGACACTGGTTCTCCAGAAGTTCAAGTAGCTCTTTTAACAGAAAGAATTAACGAACTTACAGAACATCTAAAAATCCATAAAAAAGACAATCACTCAAGAAGAGGTCTTTTAAAAATGGTTGGTGCAAGAAGAAACTTATTAAACTACTTAGCTAAAAAAGATGTTCAAAGATATAGAGATATCGTTGAAAAATTAGGATTAAGAAAATAATAATCATCGGACGTTTTGCTTATCTTTGGCTAAACGTCCTTTCTTTATCTAAAAGGTGTTTAAAATGCAATTGTTTGTTAGAAGTAGCTTGGAAGAAGAAGATTTGCCAAAAGGGACGGTTCCAAATGGCAATTTTCGGAACCGTCCCTTTTGGCAAATCTTCTTCTTCGAGGTTACACTATCAAATTAATTGCAAATATAAAATTTAAAGGAGAGAAAAATATGTTTAAAGTTTATGAAACAGAATTAGCTGGTAGAAAGCTATCAATTGAAACAGGAAAAATTGCTGGTTTAGCAAACGGAAGTGTAATGGTAAGATATGGAGATACAGTTGTAATGGTAAATGTTACAGCATCTAAAGAACCAAAAGATGGAATTGACTTCTTCCCATTATCAGTAGATTATGAAGAAAAATTATATTCAGTAGGAAAAATTCCAGGTGGATTCTTAAAAAGAGAAGGGAAACCATCTGATAAAGCAATATTAACATCAAGAGCAATAGACAGACCATTAAGACCATTATTCCCAAAAGATTTTAGAAATGATGTTGTAGTTGTTGCAACAGTTTTATCTGTAGACCAAGACAATTCACCAGAAGTTTGTGCAATGATAGGTGCATCTGCTGCACTTTCAATTTCAGATATTCCATTTGGTGGACCAACAGCTGCAGTAAATGTTGGATATGTAAATGATCAAATCGTAATTAACCCAACAACTGAGCAAAGAGAAAACAGCAGATTAACATTAACAGTTGCAGGAACAATGGAAAAAATTACAATGATTGAAGCAGGAGCTGATGAAATTCCAAATGCAACAATGTTAGAAGCTATTAAAACAGCACATGTTGAAATTAAGAAGATATGTGAATTTATTTCTAAAATTAAAGAAGAAATTGGTAAACCAAAATTTGAATACAAATCATTCGCTGTTGATCCAGAAATCTACAACGAAGTAGAATCAAACTT
This sequence comes from uncultured Lachnospiraceae bacterium, assembly GCA_947165105.1. Next base: position 8,142 of record CAMUZC010000014.1, read on the forward strand.
CAAAGAGAGAATGTATCAAGATGTACAAGCTCAAGACAAAGAAGTAAGAGATGCAAATATTGAAAAACTTACAGAAGATGTTATAGCATATTTCACAGAAAAATATGGTGAAGAAAAGTTAGAAGAAATGCAAGCTGATATTTTAGAAAGTATTCATAAATTAGAAAAATTATGTGTAAGAGAAATGATTTACAATGAACACAAACGTCCAGATGGAAGAAGTTTAACAGAAATTAGACCTTTATCTTGCGAAGTTGGTGTTTTACCTAGAGTTCATGGTAGTGCAATTTTCACAAGAGGACAAACTCAAGTAATGTCAATTGCAACATTAGGAATGAAAAGTGAAGAACAAGTTTTAGATGGTATTGATGAAGAAGAAAGTAAAAGATATATGCATCATTACAACTTCCCAGCATACAGTGTTGGTGAAGCTCGTACATCACGTGGACCAGGAAGAAGAGAAGTTGGACACGGTGCTCTTGCTGAGAAAGCATTAGTTCCAGTAATTCCATCTTATGATGAATTCCCTTATGCAATAAGAGTTGTATCAGAAGTTTTATCTTCAAATGGTTCAACATCACAAGCAAGTATTTGTGGAAGTACCTTAGCATTAATGGATGCAGGTGTTCCAATTAAAAAGCCAGTTGCTGGTATTTCAACAGGATTAGTTACAAATCCAGAAAATCCAGATGAATGGGTAATGCTTACAGATATTCAAGGAATTGAAGATTTCTTCGGAGATATGGACTTTAAAGTTGGTGGAACTAAAGATGGTATTACAGCTATCCAAGTTGACATCAAAATTGATGGATTAACATATGATATAATTGAGCAAGCTTTTGAAAGAACAAAAGTTGCAAGAGACTATATTTTAGATGAAATTATGTTAAAACAAATTGATAAACCAAGAGCTGATATTTCAAAATATGCTCCAAGAATTTTAACAACAACAATTAGTGTTGATAAAATTAGAGATGTAATAGGGCCTGGTGGAAAAATGATTAACAAAATTATTGATGAAACAGGTGTTAAAATCGATATTGAAGACAATGGTTATGTATGTGTATATTCAACTGATACAGAAAGCGGTAAAAAGGCTTTAAAAATGATTGAAGATATCGCAAAAGACATTGAATTAAATGGAATTTATGATGGTGTAGTTACAAGAATAATGCCATTCGGTGCTTTTGTTGATGTTGGTGGAGGTAAAGAAGGTTTACTTCATATTTCTAAGATATCAAGCAAAAGAGTAGAAAAAGTTGAAGACGTACTATCTATTGGTGATGAAGTTACTGTTAAGGTTATTGAAATTGATAGTCAAGGTAGAATTAATCTTTCTATGAAAGAGCTTGAAGCTAGCAGTGCTGAAGAATAAGATTTAGTCGGTGAAAAAAGTTGTCAAAATATGTTGAAAAAAATCTAAATAATAGTATAATTATAAGTAGAATGAAATTTATATAAAAAAGGGAGAGAGAGATGGAATATTTATATATTTTACAACAAGCTATGGTTTGGATTATAACTATTTATTGGGTATATCAATTAGTTATTAGTTTGTGTTCCCTAATAAAAGTTAAAGATAAACCATTAGTTGAAGATAAAGAACATAGATTCATGATGATAATTCCTGCACATAATGAGGAAAAAGTTATCAAGGAACTTGTTGAAAGTTTGCAAAATTTAGATTATAACAAAAATTTATATGATATTTATGTAATTGCAGATAACTGCACAGACAATACTGCTTTAATTGCTAAAGAAGCAGGAGCAATTGTTTATGAAAGATTTGATGAAAAACATAAAACAAAAGGATTTGCACTTCAATGGTTTTTACAACAAAAAATCGATGAAGATGCTCCATATGATGCATTTTGTATATTTGATGCAGATAACATCGTTGATAAAAACTTCTTAAAAGCAATGAATAAGAAATTAAATCAAGGTGAAGATGTTGTTCAAGGTTATAGAGATATCAAAAATCCATCAGATAGTTGGGTTTCAGCTGGATACGCAATATTCTACTGGACAATGAATAGATTTTATCATTTAGCAAGATATAACTTAGGTTTATCTCCATTAATCAATGGAACAGGATTTATGGTAAAATTTGATGTTGTAAAACCAGAAGGATGGAAAACTAAAACACTTACAGAGGATATTGAGTTCTCATTAAAGAGAATTATTGCAGGTAAAAAATTAGGTTGGGCAACAGATGCTATTGTATATGATGAACAACCAGTAGGATTTAAACAATCATGGTCACAAAGATCAAGATGGACAGTTGGACACATGCAATGTTTAAAAGAGTATACAAAGCCACTTGCTGTAGCTGTAAAAGATAACAAAACAGTAATGAATTTTGATGGGTTATTATATATGTTAGGAACAGTTCCAATGTTTGTATTTACAATAATATTATTAATATTAAATGTTGTATTATTCTTAACAAATGGAATGTCAGTTGCAGACTTAATATGGAATGCTATAAGATATATAGTTCCAACATTCTTATTACCAATCTTTACAGGAATTATGATTATGATTATAGATAAGAAACCAATTAGACCAATGATTAAAGGGTTGCTTTTATATCCATTATTCTTAGGTTCATGGTTATTAATAAACTTCAAATGCTTGTTTAAAAGAGAAACAAGTTGGGAAAAAATTGAACATAATGTTTCTAAGTCAATTGGAGATATGCAACAATAAAAAATGTTCATAATACAACCCCCATGCGAATACAATTAAACAAAAGTATTCACATGGGGGTTTTCATATGAGAAATTATTCAATAGAGCAACGTGCATGTAGATTAGCACATTATATAGTGGATTCAAAAGATACGGTAAGAGGTGCTGCGAAGAAGTTTGGTGTGAGTAAATCAACGGTACATACGGGAGTAACTATTCGGAACGGTTTGCAAGATGAGGTAAATAGCGGAGTAGAAGACTGGTTTAATGCAAAAGTAATAAGAGGTGTATTCCTAAGTAAGAAAAATCCAGTAGTGAATTTAAAATTGTTAGTAAAGTAGATAGTAAATTAATAAATATTCAAAAATCGATCTAGTGTAAGGCTAGGTCGATTTTTGTTAGTTTATGGTTTAGCAAAAGAAGAATTTGGAACGGAGAAACTAAGGGAGGAATTATTATGGAGAATTTTAGAGGAATATGGACGTCAGCCGAGATACTGCTAAATAAGGAATTGTCAATTAATGAGAAGACGGTTTTAGCAATGGTTATGTCTTTTAGTAAGAATGAAGGTAGTTGTTTTATGAGTAATCAATATATTGCAGAGATTTTGAATGTAAGTAAGGATAGGGCTTCTAGAATAGTTAGCAGTCTTAAGAAGAAAAGTTTTATTGATATTGAATATAAGTATAAAGAAAATAGTAAGGAAATTGAAAGTAGAATTTTGATACCTACTGGTAAAATTACCAATACCTATGGGCAAGAATACCAATACCCTATTGGTGAGAATAACGTAGGGGGTAGTTCAAATCAACAATACCCTATTGGTAGAAAGGGCAAAGATATAAATAATAATAATATAATAAATATAAATAATCATATAAAAAGGGAGTATGAGGAGAAGGATTTTGAGAAGTTTTATGCAAATGGAACTTTAGGAAAGTAAATGTTATGAACAGTTGAAATTTGGCGAATATTATTATATAATGTGAATAATTAAAAAGTAAGTTATAGGAGAGATAGAATGGGATATATAAGTGATTTAAGAAAATATGTTGGTCACCAGCCAATACTTACTGCTGGAGTAGGATTATTTGTATTTAATGATGAAAATAAAGTTTTAATGCAACTTAGAACAGATTATAATTCTTGGGGATTTCCAGGGGGAGCTATGGAATTAGGAGAGAGTTTTGAAGAAGTTGCTAAGAGAGAATTAAAAGAAGAAACTAATTTGGAAATAGACGAATTAAAACTAATTAGAATTTTATCAGGAAAAGATACATACAGGGAATATCCAAATGGGGATAAGTTATATGATATTACAGCTATATTTGTTGTTAAAAAATATCATAATGAATTAAAAATAAATGATGATGAATCTAAAAAATTAAATTGGTTTAAAATAAATAATTTGCCAGAAAATATGACCGAACATACTAAAAATTATTTAAAAAAGTTTGGAAATATTTTAGAAGAAGCATTAGACGAATTAAAAAAATAAAGATAGATTATTTATAATCCAATAAATTCTAGAGGAGTTGATTATGTGAAGAGCATACTTATAACAGGTGGTGCATGTGCTGGTAAAACTACTTCATTAGAAGTCATAAAGAACTATTTAAGGGAGAAGGGCTATAGAGTTATAATAGTTGATGAAGTTCCAACCGATTTAATAAATAAAGGAATATCTTATAATGAAATTGGCAAAGTTGAATTTTTGAAATTAGTAATAAAAACACAAATAAATAATGAAAAAGAATGTTTAAAGAAATATAATAATGAGGAAAAAACTATTGTAATATATGATGGCTCACCAATAGATTGCTTAAAATTTATATCTGAAGACGAACTTGAGATCGAACTAAAAAAATATAACCTAGATATACACAAACTTATCGAAGGATATGATGCTATTATATTTTTACAAACAATTGCTAAAAAGTATCCTGAATTGTATTCTAATGCCAACAATAAAGCAAGATTGACAGATGTTAATCTTGCTATTGAGAGAAATGATAAATTAGAAAAATATTATAGTAAGTACAGAAAAATAAATGTTATAGAATGTGAAGATGATATAAATATTAAGAATAACAGTATTAAAACAGAATTAGAAGATGTATTAAAAAATGATTATAGTCTTTGAAAAAGTAATAACAATAAATAAGTAAGGTTAATGCTAATTTATGAAGGAGGTTTACAGGATTATTAGAAAAACGATGTTGCTCTGCAAATAATAATTATTACTTTTAAGTTTTGTATTTCAAGTGTAGATATATTGTTTGTTAAATCAACGCTTATATAAATTTGATAGAGAGGTGAAATGTATGTTAGTGACTAATAGATGCCGGATATGAATTATTAGAATATATTCCTTGCGATGAACAAGAGATACCTAAATATGAAAATGTTACTGGTGCTGGGATAGTGGTAGAGGTAAATGGGAAATACTTAATAGGGTATAATAATTGGAGAAAACAATGGGAAATACCAGCTGGTAGAATAGAAAATGGAGAGAGTGCTAGACAAGCGGCTATAAGAGAATTGCTTGAAGAAACTCATCAAAAAATTGAGGCTACTGAATTCAAAGGACTTTTTAAGAAAAAAAGACCTAATGGCGAAATTGTTTATATGGCTATTTTTTATAGTGAAGCAGATAGTCTTCTTCCGTTTATAAAAAATGATGATGATGAAAACGACGAGATAAAATTATGGGACTTAAAGGAAGATATAGGCTATGTTGATGAAATTGATTTAAGTATTATTGAAACAGTGGTAAATAAGAGAAAGGAAAATATTTAAATGCAATGTATGTAGGTGATTTACTAAAAAAATAATAGGAGAATATAAATGGAAGAATTAAGATATAGTGGAAATTGGGAAATATGTGGAAAAGAATATTTTGGAAATTTAATTATAAATGATAAAAAAGGAATAATTAGACTAATTTTACACAATAGGGATAGTATAGAAAACTTATTTAATGATCGTGAAATACCTTCAAGAATAAAATTCATAAAAGGAAAGTTAATTCCATATGGTATTATGACCTTATTGAATGCCACTGTAATAAGCAGAAATACAAACATTTCCTACAATACTAAAACAATTGAAATGGATATTGATTATTGTATTAATGGTGATTTTAAGGATTATAACAATGTAAAATTTTCTAAAATGGAATTTAGATTATCAGATACACTTACTTGGTCTGGATTAAACGGATTAAGTGTAAAATATGAAAAACATTGGACCTGCATTCTTAAATATAAATTAAAAAAAGCTATTTCTTATAGTATAGATAATAATACAACAATTAGTTTTGTACCATTTTTTCACGAAAATGCTAATATATATAATAATGAGGAAACAGTTATAGAACAATTTATAAAAATTAGAATTACCTCTCGAAAAAATCAAGATTTATATTTCTATATGAATGTTTTAAAGAAAATAAAAACTTTAATTGAAATGGCAATACAAAGAAGTATAGATACTAAAGAAATTATTGGTTATAAAAGAGATTATTATAGGGTATTTGATAATAAAAGGATATATAATGAAATAAAAATATACTCAAATGATTCATATAAAGATAATTATAAAGAACCTAAGATGAGAGATATGCTTTTTTCTTTACTTGATATAGCAAACAATAATGCTCAGCCTTTAAAAAACTGGTTTTCAAAATACGAAATATTAGAACCGATTTTGAATTTATATAATTCTTGTATTATATATGAAGATATGCCATATGAAACTGTGTTCTTAAATATAGTTCAAGCATTAGAAACATATCATTCAAGATTCATATGTAACAAGAAAGAAGACTATGAAAAAAGAGTAAATAATATATTGAAAGATGTGTTAGAAGAAACCAAAAAGGCACATTACGAATATTTATTTGATATAACTCAACAAGATAAAAATGTTAATTATATTATTTTAAAAAGCAGATTAAATGATTTGATGCTTGCAAATTTTGATATTGTTTTTTTTAATATGTCTAATGATGCATTTCCTTATAAATTTGTTGAAAAGGTTGTTGATACAAGACATTACTATACTCATTATTCAAAATCCAAGGAAAATAAAATATTTAAAGGAAAAGAATTATTTTTCGCTATTAATGTTTTAAGGATAGTTCTATCATATTACTTACTTAGAGAAATCGGGTTTAAAAAGGAATTTATAGAGAAAAAAGTAAAAGAAATGCAAGGAAGAATATCATATGCATGGGATTTATATAAGTTTGAAAATAATCAATAGCAAAGAAATATTACTTGTTGATTGATCAGAAAGAAGGCGAAAAAAGTATTAAAATATATTATTAGAATTATTTATAATATAAGGAGGAAATTATAATGGATTTAGAATTGTGGGCAAATATAGCACAAATATTGTCTTTACCAATATCAGTAATAGCTTTATTTGTTGGTGGAAAAGCTATAAGTAAAGTTAATAAAATAGTTGATAAAAGCAAAAATAACGAAATAAGTAAGAATAAAATTATTGATAGTAAGATTGAACAAAATATTACAAGGAGTTAGATTAGATGGTAAATAATAGCATAGAAAATAGCAAAATAAAGAATAGTGAGATTACTCAAAATGTAAATATGTATTTTATCGGATTTCAAAATTTACCTCCGGAGGCATTAAAACAATTAAGAGAAATGTATCCAGATGAATTTAAAAATATTCAAGAAGAAGAAATTAAAAAAGAAATCGAAAAGTTATATAAAGAGGCTATAGAAATAGTAAACACGGAAGATGCTTTGTTATATATTTCAAAAAAGAATGTTGATAAATTAAAAAATATATCCCAAAAGTTAGAATTTTTAGAAATATATTATAATAAAGGAGAGTCAGAAGAATCAATTCAGTATTATCATAATTTGTTTGTTATTCTAGCAAGAATAGATGTAGCTGATGCAATAAAAAAATTTGACACGTTTCCAAATAATATCAAAGAAAGACCAGAAATGATATATTTGCATGCGATATTCTTAATGGAACTAAATACTGGGTTAGAGGAAATTGAAAGTATATTATATGATTTATATTTTAATAAAAAATATAAAAACTCATTTGAAGCTTTAGCAAGATGCTATTTTTTACAGAAAAAATTTGATAAGGTTGTAGAGTTTCTAACTAAATCTCCAAAAGAACAATTTGATAATTATGGCTTTTTAGCTTCAATGCTTTTAATATCTAAAAATTTTTTAAGAAGATTTAAAGAAACTGAGATATTAAAATATAATAATAGTAAATTCAAAGATATGCCGTTATTTTATATTGCAAAAGCACATATTTTGTATATGATTAATCCTAAAAATTCAAAAGTGAAAGAGCAGTTTAAAAATGGATTAAGACTTTTAAATGATACAGATATACTAGCAATAAATACAACGTGTGATGTAGCAATTAATATAAATTTGGTAGAGGAAGTGGTGAAATTACTGTTAAGTATCAATTTATCTCCGTACTTGAAAATAAGATTAACAGAATTGCTAATAAACAAATCAAGTTTGGAAAAAAGAGAAATAAATAAATTGGAAGAATTGAAAGAAGAAATAGAAAAAACTGAAATAGATGTAAATTATATTGATGGAATATTATTAGAAAATCAAGGAAAAGAAATCAAAGCCATAAAAAAATATGAGCAATCATACGAACAAAAAGGTACAATAAATTCAGCATATAAATATGTAAGTTTATCTAGAAAAAACTTTTGTGAAATAAAAACTGAAATATTAAAAAAATTAAGTTTAGATAATAGTTTAAAAAGCTGTATGGTAGTAGTAGAAGGATATATGTATTTAAATAATTATGAGGATGCAATAAAAAATTCATATAGAGCATTATATTTGTTAAAAAATAATAATACCAACACAGATGTTTTGAAACAATATTGGGGATGTGATATGCTGAGCGGTCATGTATCACATCGTGATGTTATTGCAGTATGCAAAGATGTTGGAGTAACATTAAAATCTGAAAATAATTTAAAAGAAAAAAGTTTCGTTATAGAAGATGATGTTTTATTTGAAGAAAATAGCAAAATATTTAATGTTGAAATAATTAGAAGTACTAGCGATTTAGGATTAGAACTTATTAATAAAAAGATTGGCGATAAAGTTATATATAATAATCAAGTATATAAAATTACAAATATTAAGGATAAATATGCATTTTTTTCTAATATATGCTTTGAAAAGGTAAAAGATTTAAAAGGAATAGAAATTTTAAAAACTAATTCTGATAATATGGATGAATTTATTGACCAATTAAAACAAAGATTAATTGATATACAAAAGAGTGCTGATGAGCATTTAAAGGTATATGAGGAAACTGGTAATATACCATTAAGTGCATACTTTAGTTTTGAAAAGACAGCTGAAGACTATGCTAAGATTATAAATACATTACTGAGTGAAAGAGAAAGAGTATTTTATGCCGGTGAACCAATAGAAGTTGATATAGAAAAGGGATTCGTTTTAGATTTAACATCAATTATTGTATTAGCTTTATTTGATAGATTAGATATTTTTACAGACGAATTATGTAAAAATATTTATATTACAACTAGCTTAAAAAATAAAGTGAAACATTATTACGAATCATTATTAGTAAAGCAAGGACAAAAAGAAATGACAATAGGAGTTATTAAACAGGAGGATGGAACTGAAATATTAGCAAAGAATGAAATGGATATAAATAAGAGGATTTCATTTTGGGCAGATATTTATAAATGTATAAATAAGTTTAATGTAGAAGATGTAGAGTCGGTAAAAAATGAAATTTTTAATATTGATAGAGAAAAGTGTTTTGATAAGGTTCAGTTCGACTTAATTGAACTTTCCAAGCAAAAGGACATACCATATGTCTGTGATGATTTACTTATAAGGAAGATTGCAGGTGGTATTTATCATGTAAAGCATACTAATTGTATAGTGTTGATTGAAAAATTATTTAAGGATAACTATGATAAATATATTGATATGATTATAAATTTAGCAAAATGTAATTATATATATGTTTTGTATAATGGAAAATATATTGGAAATATTATTGTATATTTATATCAAAATTATGATAAAGAGTTAAAGGAAAAATATGAAATTTTGCTAACTGAAATTTTGAAGACAAAATCGAGCTTTAATGCATATATTAGTATACTAATAAATATGATAAATAATTTAAAAAGTGTACAATACACAAAAATTTTTGATAATATCTATATTAATACTAGAATACAAGACATTATAAATATGATTATTGAAAAAATTAAAATAGCTTGTCAAAATTTTGAATATAATTTTTCTGATTATGAAAAATACATAACAAAGGATTATGGAGGTATAGAACTCAGAATATAAAAATGCTAAAGGCAGGATAGGAAAACAGAGAAGTTTCCCTTAAACAAATAGAAAGCCAAGCTTTCTAACTTCTGTATTTTGCAAATAAGTACAGAGAACTAACAGAGGATAAAAGTGTAGGAAAGTATTGATTTTACTTAATTAGAAAACTTTTATCAAAATACTAATGAAAATACACTAGTGGTATTGCAGTAATACACTAATGGTATTGAAAAATAATCAAAACTCATAAGTAAAAAGTAATCTATAAGAAAAAATATTATGCAAAAATTGTGAAAAAAATGATCATTGACATTCAATTTTAGGGGTGTTAAAATTGAAAATGAAGGAATATGCAAGGCGGAAAAAGCAAGGAAAAAGCTTAAAAGAAAAGCTTTTTTTCTTGCTTTTTTGTTGTGTAAAAAAAGGAGGAACAATATGAAAAAAGAAAATCAAGTATTAACTAATTTTTACAAGAAAGAGGCACGAAAGAAAGCAAAAAAAAACTTATTGAAGATGGTATGAATATGAAGGAGATTATGGAAAATGTTGATATGAATTACATTACAGAACAAGAAATTTTGCAAATTGCTGAAGAGACGACTTCATTAGAAGAATATCAACAAGCACATGTTGGATTTACTGAAACAACAAGATTTAATCAAGTTAATAGAACTGTAAATGATAATGTTAACCAGCAATCAAAGCCAGATACCACTATTGTATTAGAAAATACACCAATGGGAAAAACTGAAATGTATAAGAGTTATCTGGAAGAGTTTAATAAAAATAGACCTTTGGTATGTACTAAAAAATCACTAAGTAATGGAACGTTTCAAAGATATCTAAGACTAAATTATCTAGTATCAGCTCTACAGGAATTAGTAGAGAACAAGAAGGTTAGTTTAGTAGCTGCAGAACATTTAAGTTTTATAGATAGATTTAATCAAGAAAGAATTGCCTATATAATAAAAAATTATAATTTTGTAATTTCAAAGAGTATTGCTAAAAGAATAAAAGAAGATTATAGAACTTATCAAGAAAAGGGTAAAGATTATATTTTGGATATAGAAATGTTAAACAAATATAAAAATGAAAAGATGATAAACATTCAGTTTTCTAAAGAAGAGCTTAATAAATATTTCAAAGGAGTTTCGGTAAACGAGATTAAGCACAAGATGGTTAAGATTTTAGATAAGTATATAAATCAAATTAAATGAAATGTTATGTTTTAATTTTAGGAATATTAAATTATTTTTCATAATAGTATTAAGGAGAAAGAGGGGGAAGAGAATTTTGAAAAAGAAATTGAACATAACATTTGTAAACCCGAATACTGAGGAACAAATTGTACAAGCTATGTGTGGGGTTATTGTTTATAATTTAAGCGAAGGCAACAAAGAGTTAAATTTTGATTATAGTAAAAGTAATAAATTTCAAGATTCTCATTGTGGAGATATGAGAGTATAAAAATATATAAATTGTAATTCAAATACATAGAAATATTCTAAGATTTATTATTAAAATATATACAAATCACTCCTAAATATGGTATAATTATATATATTAAAACAAAACTATAAAAGAAAGGTGTGATTTGAAATGCAAAGGGTAATTAAATTAAAAGAGATTGAAGAAGAATTAAATAACCAAGATGAAATCAATGAACCAATAGTCGTAAAAAGAGATAATAAAAGCGATGTAGTTATAGTTAGTATGAAAGAATATAAAGAAAAATTATTAGAACTAGATATTATAAAACATTTACAAAAATCGGAAGAAGATATAGAGAAAGGAAGAACTATCCCTGCTAACAAGGTCTTTGAAGAATTGAGGGATGAGTATGGATATTGATGCAAAGTACGAAGTAGAATTTACTGAAGAATGTGCAGTAGAGATTAGAAAAGTATATAACTATATTAGAGGTAATCTTTCAGCACAAAATTCGGCAAACAAAATAATGGAAAGAATAGAAGAGTTTATTACTAATCTAGCATATGTACCTAGAATGTATGCTGAAATAGATAAGTATAGTAATACTAAAAGAATTTATAGAAGAATAATATTAAACAATTATGTTTTATTATATACAATAGATGAAGAAAGACATAAAGTTTTCATTTCTCATATGTATCATAGTAGAACAGACTATCTGGGTAATATATAAAAATGTCTATCATAATACAACCCCCATGCGAATACAATTAAACAAAAGTATTCACATGGGGGTTTTCATATGAGAAATTATTCAATAGAGCAACGTGCATGTAGATTAGCACATTATATAGTGGATTCAAAAGATACGGTAAGAGGTGCAGCTAAGAAATTTGGCGTAAGCAAGTCCACAGTACATAAAGACGTAAGCGAAAGATTACTTAAGATAAACCCTGGCTTAGCAACAGAAGTTAGAGAAATACTTGATGAAAATAAAGCAGAGAGACACATTAGAGGAGGAATGGCAACGAAGAGAAAATACAGTCATATGAAAGATGATGATTTTGAAAGATAATTCTAAATATGGGACGGAGAGAAATTTTAAATCTTTAAAATTTTCTCCGCCCTCATTTTAAAAGCAGTTGCAAAATACGTAAAAAAATGGTAAAATAATTGCTATAAATAAAAATAGAGGAGAGAAATATAATAATGAATGTAGGATTTGTTTCATTAGGATGTAGTAAAAATTTAGTAGATACAGAAATGACAATTGGAATGTTTAGAAAAAACAATTTTAAAATAGTAAGTAATCCAGAAGATGCGGACATAATTGTAGTTAACACATGTGGATTCATTGAACCAGCAAAGGAAGAAGCAATAAATACACTTTTAGAAATGGCTGAATTCAAGAAAAAAAGATGTAAATATTTAATTGCAATGGGATGCTTGGTTCAGAGATATAAAGAAGAATTAGAAAAATCAATGCCTGAAGTTGATTTATTTATAAAATATAAGGAATATGAAACAATTTGGGAGCAAATTGAAAGTTTAGTTGGAAAACAAGAAAATGCTAAAATGTGTGGATTAGAATTCTCTGAAAGAATTGTATCAACAGGTGAAAACTTCGCATATTTGAGAGTAGCAGAAGGTTGTAGCAACAGATGTACATATTGTGCGATTCCATATATTAGAGGAAAATTTGTAAGTAGAACAATGGAAGATATATTAGAAGAAGCGGAAAAACTTGCAAGACAAGGATATAAAGAATTAATAGTAATTGCACAAGATACAAGTAAATATGGAATTGATATTTACGGAGAGCCAAAACTTGCAGAATTATTAGAAAAATTGTCAAAAATTGATGGAATAAAATGGATAAGATTCTTATATACATATCCAGAATCAATAACAGATGAACTAATTAAAGTTGTTAAAGAAAATGATAAAATTTGCAAATACTTTGATATTCCAATTCAACATATCTCAAATCCTGTATTAAAAAGAATGAATAGAAAAAGTAATGGAGAAAGCATAAGAAATGTTATTACAAAAATAAGAAAAGAAATTCCAGGTGTAATTATTAGAACAACAGTGATGGTAGGTTTTCCTGGAGAAACAAAGGAAAATTTCGAAGAATTATATGAATTCGTTAAATGGGCTAAATTTGAACGATTAGGTGCATTTGCATATTCAAAAGAAGATGGAACACCAGCTGAAAGATTAGATGGACATTTACATCCAATGACAAAAAAGAGTAGATATAATAAGATAATGAAGTTACAACAAGGAATATCTGATGAAATAATGAAAAATCAAATTGGAAAAACATTTGAGGTTTTAATTGAAGATCAAAGTTTTGATGGAAAATACTATATTGGTAGAAGTAAAAATGAAGTACCTGATATTGATGGAGTAATTTTTGTCGAGAAATCGCAGGATGAGTTGTTTGATAAGTTTGTGAATGTTGTAATTACTGGAAGCAGAGATTATGATTTGATTGGTAAATTAGTTTAAAATTGGGGACAGGGAAAATTTCAAATTTTTGAAAAAATCTCTGTCCATATTTGCAAATTTTTTTAACATATGTTATCATATTAATGGTGGTGCATTATTCTAGTTATACTAGCTATTACGAGGGTGGGGCTAAAAATCCACTAAAGGGCACATCGATGAAGTTTCTTGTTTATGCGCGGAATGCCAGTTTTGTGTGTTTGCAGGGAGTAAGATTCTAGGGAGTTATGTAATGGCATACATAACCACACCCTATTATCGCGGAGGCTTGGAATTTCACTAATGTTTCAAGTAAAACCTATATAGAGTGCCAAGACACAATATATAGCGTAGCCTGTCTTGAGTGATAGTACTGGGATTAACATCTTTAGTTAATGTGTGGCCAATTTTTAATTATACATATTAGCAGTTATGAAACTACTATTGCAAAAGAGACTAGTAATAGATTTTAAGTATATTAAGGAAAACTTCTAGAATGTTTGCCTGAAATTAGGCATGAAAACTTAAGGATTAAAGTACGGATTTAAGTGGCTGTCTGGAAGCCAAAATGAACTTGGCTATTTTCTTTAAACGGAAACGGCTGAACAGTAATGTTTAGTAGAAAATAGAGAAATTCATCTAGACCTAAACCGTAAAGTTTACTTAAGTTTTTACCACCATAAATATATTTGAATAAATAAAAATAAAGAAATCTAGTTAATAGGTTTCTTAATTTATATAAAAAAGGAGATTGAAATAATCTAATGAAAAAAAATAAGCAAAAAGAAAATAAAAAAGATTCATCGGAAATTAAGTGGTTTGCCACAGTTTTTGTATTAAGTTTTATATTATCAATAATTTTTTCATTTATATCAACATCTGCAATTAGTGGACTGAACATTGTTCCAGCAGTATTAATACTATTTCTAGTAATATTTATAGGAATTGTATTTGATGTTGTTGGTGTTTCTGTTACAGTTGCAAAAGAATCTGATTTCCATGCAAAAGCTTCAAAAAAAATATCTGGAGCTAAAACTTCATTAAAATTAATAAAAAACTCTGCAAAAGTTTCAAATATGTGTGCAGATGTTATAGGTGATATAGCAGGGGTTTTAAGTGGATCGATAAGTGCTTTAATAGCCTTTAAAATAACAAATGCATTTAATATGGAATTTAATATCCAATTTATAATAAGTGCTATAGTTGCATCTTTGACGATTGCAGGAAAGGCTATTGGAAAAGGAATTGCTCAACGTAATTCTACTGAAATTGTAGGTATTGTTGGTAAGATTGTAAAAGTATTTAACAAAGAAAAATAAAGTAATATAAAGATATGACGTAAAATCATATCTTTTTTATGTTTAGAAATATGTAAAATTGAAATATTTAAATAATTATGTTATAATATACAAAATATCTTCAAAGGAGGAATTTTTATGAAGGATATTATCCTTCGGAAAGCAACATTAGAACAATACCCAACATATCAAAAATTCTATAATGACCCTGAAAAATCCTTAATATTTGGATATGGTTTTCCAGAAAGATATGTTTATCCAAGCGATAAACCAACAGAAACTATTGAAGTAGATAAAATACAAATTGACGAAGATACGGAACAAGTATTAAAAAACTATAAGAATAATTATAAGGATATATTTTTTATAGTTCTAAGAGATGCTACCACTAGTAGAGTAATTGGCTATATTGAAACATGTAAAAAGAAAATGGAAAGAAAAATTACAGATATAGTTATTGCTGATAATAATGCTATAGATGAAAACTACCTTTCTAAAATGTTTGAATGCCTACTTAGTGAAACTAAAGCAAAAAAATTGTATTTATTGATTTTTAGCAGTAAGTTGGAAAATTTGCTTAAGAAAATTGGGTTTGTTAAAAAAAGTTGCTATTTAGAAAAAGCTATAGGTAAGTAATTTACCTATAGCTTTTTTCTTGTAATATATATCTAGTTGAAAAATTTAAATTAATAAAAAGTTTGCTGTTGATAATTAAAACTTAAAAAAGAAATATGTCAAAAAAGAAACGGAATTATTAACATAACGTTGATTTTTTCCATACTATATAGTACAAGGGAGGAAATAAAGTGAATGATGTATTATATAGTTTGATTGGAATTTTAATTCCTTTTCTAGGAACAAGTCTTGGAAGTAGTTTTGTATTTTTTATGAAGAAAAATATGAGTGAAAAATTTCAAAAAATAACAGTGGGGTTTGCTGCGGGAGTAATGATTGCAGCGAGTGTGTGGTCTTTGATTTTGCCATCTGTTGAAATGGCTGAAAATCAAGGAGTTATATCATGGGTACCTGCAACAGTAGGATTAGTTTTAGGTGTTATGTTTTTAATTTTGATAAATAAATTAGCGGAAAGACTTGAAAGTAAAAGAAATGGAAAAAAGATGAATATGCTATTATTTTCAGTAACACTACATAACATTCCAGAACGGAATGGCTGTAGGTGTTAGCTTTGCAGCTTTTTTGGCTGGAAATGCTGGTGTTGAATTGTATGAAGCAATGTTATTAGCAATTGGAATTGCTATTCAAAATATTCCTGAAGGGGCCATTATTTCTATGCCATTGAAAATGGAAGGGGTTAGTAAACCAAAGGCATTCTTGTATGGAGTTTTATCAGGAATTGTTGAACCGATTGCTGCGGTTATAACGGTTCTTATGATTAATATTATAGTGCCTGTTTTGCCTTATTTATTATCTTTTGCGGCTGGAGCTATGATTTATGTTGTTGTTGAGGAGTTAATTCCTGAGATTCATGGTGGAAAGAAGTCTGCTTTAGGTGTTATTGGTTTTACTGTTGGATTTGTGATTATGATGGTGCTTGATATTGCACTTGGGTAAGTGGAAA
>CAMUZC010000015.1 GCA_947165105.1 uncultured Lachnospiraceae bacterium
AATTTCAATTATTGTTTTTAGAAAGAAAATGATAAGTGATAATAAATAATATAACAAAATATACAGATGTACATAAATATTTATAATATAAATTAGTACAAATAATAAGGAGGAATTATTATGGAACTTATATTAAATAATAAAACAGTAACACCATGTATGATAGGAACTTGGGCTTGGGGACCAGGCTATAATGGATCAAAAATGGTTTTTGGAGAAACTAATTCAGAAGAACAATTAAAAGAAACATTTGAAACAGCTTATGCAAATGGATTAAATTTTTGGGATACAGCTGAAGTTTATGGAATGGGAACTTCTGAAAAATTACTTGGAAAATTTATAGAAGGAAAAGACGACATTGCTATTTCCACAAAACATGCACCTGGTAAAAAATATAAAAATGGTGAAAATGAAAATGCGATAAAAGGAAGTTTAGAAAGATTAAACATTAAATATATTGATTTATATTGGCTACACTCACCTAGAGCTTTAAAAGAAAATATGAAAGAACTTGCAGAATGCTTAAAAAAAGGATTAATAAAAAATATAGGTCTATCTAATTGTAATGTAGAACAAATAAAAGAAGCAAATGAAGTTTTAAAACAAAATGGAACAAAATTATACGCAATTCAAAATCATTATAGCCTTTTAGCCATGGAAAGAGAGGCTGAAATATTAGAGTATTGCAAAAACAACAATATTATATTTTTCGGGTATATGACTTTAGAGCAAGGCGCATTATCTGGTCATTATGATGAAAAAAATCATTTTTCATTATTTTCTATGAGAGGTTTATCTTTCGGAAAAGGGAAATTTAAAAAAATCAAGTATTTGCTAAATTACATTAAAGAACTTGGCGTAAAATATGATGTTGATCCATCTCAAATTCCAATTGCATGGACTATTTCAAAAGGTGTTTTTCCAATTGTTGGAGTTACAAAATCAAAACACGCTAAATCATTAAAACAAGGAATATCTATATCACTAACAGATGAAGAAATAAAAAAATTAGAAGAACTAGCTTTAGCTTCAGGCGTTAAATGTAAAGGTATGTGGGAATAAACAAAGCTAAGCGAAAGCGGTAAAGAAATATAAAATACTTTGACAAATAAAAACCTAGCATATTGAATGCTAGGTTTTTATTAACTTTGTTAGCTAGTATTAAGGCCTTATAGACCGAGATGCAAGTTTTAATACAATAAGAAAAATGCTTTTTTATAAGTTGTAAAATATGTTTGTAATAAAAATGTAACAAAAAATTAATATAACTGCAACAAAGCCCAAAACACAATATATAGCAGTACATACAGAGATTTAACCCAAATTCTACAATTTGCAAAATCATTTGATGAAGCATACAATGTAGTCGATACGATGTAGCAAAAGCTTAAT
Source organism: uncultured Lachnospiraceae bacterium (assembly GCA_947165105.1). The sequence continues at coordinate 1,393 of CAMUZC010000015.1, forward strand.
ATTTTGCGTATACAAGCTGCATAAATTTTTTCGACTGGAAAGGAAGTGATCGTATAAAAGATATTAAAATAAGACTGCTTATACTTGGACTACTTTTTTGCGTAACAATGAGTATATCGGGAATTTACGCACTTACCACTCAAGAAACAAATGGAATAATAAGCACTGATATAGTAGATATAAAAATCCAAAATTACAAGTTGGAAGATAATAATGAAGAAACTGAGTATGGTACTGGAATTAAAAAAGTATTGCCGGGAGAAAAAATTTCTATTATTCCAAAGATCTTTAATCTTGGAATGGATTGCTATTTAAGAATAAAAGTAAACTACATTGATGGTGATATTGATTTTATCAATTATGTTACAGGATTTTCTAAAGACTTTACTAAATATGGAGATTATTATTACTATAATACAACATTGAAATCTAAAGAGAATGTAAAGATATTTGATACAATTACAATTCCAGAGGATGTTGCATCTCGTACAAACAATGGTAAAATAAAGCTAGAAATAATCGCTGAAGCTATACAAGATAGAAACTTCCAACCAGATTACAGCTTGGCGGATCCATGGAGGAATGTAAAACCTTCAAAAACAGTAAACAGTACATATGAAATTGATGACAAAAAATCAAAAGTGGTAATTAATTATGAGGATAACACAGATAAAGACATATCAGTATCAAACAATTTCTTTGAACGAGCAAGAAAAATGGTGCCAGGTGATAGCTTTACGGATAACATAAAAATAAAAAATACAAACAAAGAAAAAGCGAGGTATTATTTAACATTAAAAACAGACAAGAATGATATTGAGGAAATAAACTTGTTAAATCAAATTCAATTAATAATTACAAAAAAGAATGGACAGGTTGTCTATAATGGTAAATTATTAAGTGAAGATAAAATGTTATTAGGAGAATACAAATTAGGTGAAAACGACGAATTGTATTTCAAAGTATTAGTTCCAGAGGGATTAGATAATCAATTTGAGAACTTAAATCCTAAATTGTTATTGGTATTTTCTGCAGAATATGATAATAAAGAGAATACTGATAAGAACCCACAAACAGGGGATTCAATTAATGTAGCCATAACAATATTCTTTATATCCGCTATAGGCTTAGTAATAGTAATGCTATTAGCTTATAAAGAAAAAAAGAAAGAATGTTGATAGGTATAAATTAAAAAAATATTGAAAGGGGTATGTTATTATGAACAAGAGAAAAACAATAGCAGTTGCTATAGTTCTAGCACTAGTATTATTAATTGGAGGTATGATTGCATATTTTACAGATACAGAAGTAGCTACAAACGAATTCACATTGGGTGATGAAGTTGATATATCAATTTCAGAAACAGGATGGACAAACACAGCAGGAACAACAAATTGGACAAATGCTGCAGCACAAGGAATTCATCCGGGCACTACAGTTGCAAAAGCTCCATCAATAGTAAATGAATCTACAACAACACCAGCTTATGTATTTGCTGAAGTAGTAGTACCATGCTATGCATCAACAGGAACTACTGTAGATACACCATTATTTACATTTACAGCAAATACTGGATGGACACTAGTTAATACTTCATCAGTAGATACTACAAATAAAACAATCACATATGTATATGCTTACGGTTCTTCATCAGCTATGACAAGTTTAGCAGCTGAAGCAACAACATCAACAGCAGTATTTAGTGAAGTTACATTAGCACCTACTTTAACAGCTGCACAAAAAGCTACTGCTTCTGCAACACCAAATATTGTTGTAAACGCATATGGTATCCAAACAGATAATGTAGGAACAACACCATCAGCAGTATGGGCTAATGTTAAATAGTTAAATTCAGGAGTACAATCTTATGGACAAATTTATAAAAGTCATCAAAGTGTTAACAAACGCTTTGATGACACTAGTTTTAATTATAGGAATTGCATTTATATTTTTATATTTTATTGGGGTAGAACCTTTTGTGGTTGAGTCAGGCTCAATGCAGCCTACTATTCAAGCTGGAAGCTTAAGTTTTGTTAATAAGAATACAAAATATAACGACATAAAAGAAAATGATATAATTGCATTTAAAAGTTCTAACGGTGCAAGAGTAACCCATAGGGTAATAAAAATTACAAAAGAAGGCTTTGAAACAAAAGGTGATAGCAATAACAAATCTGATGGTATTTCCACAACGGAAAGTAATTTTATAGGCAAAAATGTTTTTTCTATTCCTAAATTAGGAAAAGTGATAAAAGTCATACAAACTACAAAAGGAAGAATTATTTTAGTTTCTATAATTGTTGCAATTTTATTATTTGGCTTTTTCATGAGCGATGATAAGAAAAGTGATGACAGTAAGAAAGGCAAAGGAAAAAGGTTTAAAGATTAATAAAATACTAAGGCGTTCCGCCTTAGGTAAGGACATGTGAAAAACATATCTTTACTTAAGTTTGAACATTGTGAAAAGAAGTTTACTAGAGAGGAGGACATGCTAAAAATGAAAAACAATGGTAGACATTATAATTGTTCTAAACAACGAATCGATAAAAAGAGGTTGAGTTTTTTATTATTTTTTTGGATAATTGCTTTTACAATACTTGCTTTTAATATTGGTAATTTAATAGCGTATTTTACTGCAACAGCTTCAGTTGAAAACGTGTTTACAATTGAGGCAGAATATATAGTAATATATAATGCAAATGGTGGTACAGGAAGTATGCCAAATCAGAGTATATCTTATAATGTTCAAACACCATTAGCAACCAATCTGTATACAAGAACGGATTATATGTTTTATAATTGGAACACAGAACCAGATGGTTCCGGAACAAGTTATAGCAATCAGCAGGAAGTTTTTAATTTAGTAGGGGAAAACAATCAGCCTGTAACTCTATATGCACAATGGTTGTTGGGTAATCCGGTTGCAGAAATAAATGGAACTTTTTACTCAACATTACAAGATGCTGTAAGTGACGTTCCGACAGATGATACAGAAACAACTGTTAAATTACTAAGAGACACAACTGAAGCTATTCAGGTTAATGCACATCAAAATGTTGTATTCAACTTACAAAACTATACTATAAGCAATAATGGTTCAACACGTATAATTGATAATTATGGAACAATAAAAATATCTAATGGAACACTAACAACAAATGCAGCGCAGGGTGCAATAAATAATGAATCTGGTGCTAAGTTGGTAGTGGATGGTGGAAGTATTATTGCTACAGGTTCAGAGTCTAGACAGGCGATATATAATAATGGCGGAACTTTAGAAATTTCTGGTACTGCATATTTGTGTTCAGAATCTAATAATAGGGTGGCTGTACAGAATCAAAGTACAGGTACACTAAATATTACTGGAGGTACAATTGTTTCTACACGATATCATGGTGTGCAGAATGCTGGAACAATGACAATTGGAACCGAAGATGGAGTTTCTGATAAAACTACTCCGGTTATTCAAGGTTTTAAATATGGAATATATAGTACTTCGAATTTTAACTTCTTTGATGGAATTGCGAAAGGGGCAACATCGGCAATATATGATATTTCAAAAATAGCTAATAAGGAAGCTGTATACAATATTACTAATTCTCAAGAAACAATAGATGGAAAAGTGTATAAAACAGCATATTTGGCAATTTCAAATAATGTAATATTTAATCCAAACGGAGGATCAGTATCTGAAACATCAAGGGCTACTGAAAATGGCAATGCAATAGGTAACTTACCAGTACCAACAAGAGCAGGTTATATTTTCTTGGGATGGTTTACAGACCCAGATGCAGGAACCCAAATAACAGCAAGTACAATTGTTACGCAAGATATAACATATTATGCACATTGGGAAGCTAGTGCAACAGCAGAAATCAATGGTACAACTTATAATACACTAAAAGCAGCAATCAATGCTGTTCCAGCTGATAATACACAAACAACAATAAGACTATTAAGAAGTACTAGTGAAAATGTTACTGTGCCAGAAGGTAAAAATATTTTATTTGATATAGGAAATTATACAATTAGTAGTTCAATCAATAATGCTGTAATTACAAATAATGGAACTATAACAATTACAAATGGAAATATTTCTCAAACTAACGGTTTTGCAGCAATAAACAATAATTCTACTGGTAAAGTTATAATGACCGGCGGAAGTATTACATCAACGGGTGGAAAGGCAGCAATATATACTATAGGAAGTGGTATTGTTGAAATATCAGGAGATGCATATTTAATTTCTAATGCTACAGGAACTACCGATTTAGGTGATGTGAGAGGAACTATTCAAGCAGTTTCAAGTTCAGCAAATACCATTATAACTGGAGGAACAATTGTGGCAACTGATGGAATAGGAGTAGTAACATATGGACCAGTAACTCTTGGAGTAAAAAATGATGGATTGGTAAGTACTACGAGCCCAGTAATTAAAGCTGAAACATATGGTATTAACTGCACAAATACAATTAGCTTCTATGATGGAATTGTAAAAGGTAAATCAGGGGCAATTGATGGAACTATTTCAGATTGTGAACCAGGATACGTAAAAGTAGATGGAACAGAATCTATAGATGGAGAAACTTACTACACAGCTTATTTGGATGGAATATAGAATAATAAATTTGACAAAATTGACATAATTATGTATAATGTTGTTAATGTCTTAGTATTAAATCCAGCAATAATTTTTGTTAGATTAATTTGATATAAAATTGCTATTTTATATCTTGTACTTAAGGCAAAAAGAAAAAGGAGAACAAAAAATATGTCAGCAAGAAAATCAACAATGGCTAAACTTTCCTCTGAACGGATAGTAAATCCATTGGACATTATTCGTGAAAAAAGCAAATACGCAAGTAAAACAGAGGTTCTAGAAGAAATATACAAGAACTACTGCTACGACAGCAAAGTTTGCTTTAATCTGGCCACTAACAAAGCAACCAGTAAAGAAATACGTTGTAAGCTAGCTAAACACGAACACGCAGAAATCAGACTTGAAATTGCTAAAAAATCTGAATTTATTGACGATGAAAACGTGTTAAAAAAATTAGCGCTAGATGATTATGAAATACGTAAACAGGTTGCAAGAAGTACAAAGAGCGATTCCATCAAGGAATTACTGTATAAATCTAATCCACATCATTTAGATATTAGAATAATTTGTATAAAGAGGCTGAAGGACATGAATGTAGTTGAAAAACTGATATTTTCTAAAGCCCCAGAAAAGACAATATCTACTTACTTGGATAGCTTACTTTTTAACCCTAATATTTCTGTTCGGATTCTTCTTTTAGTTCTGAAATATGCTGAAAAATTAAGCAATGAACAAATTGACTTAATAATTGAGCATATTAAAAACGACGAGAAGTCTGTAACTGAGATTTTAGATAGTATTACCGAGGAATAAACCAAAGTAATCAATTAAAAGACATCACGTACAAGTGGTAATCAATCTCCTTTAACATTAATAATACGGACAAGTGTTATTAACGTTGATCACATCTAATATAGAACATCACGCACAAGTGATAAAGTCTATATTAGATGTGATTTTCATTTTATAAAAAAATAAAGACTTTTTATCTTAAATAAAATAAAAAATATATACCATTTTATAAAATTATATGCTAAAATACATATATAAAGATATAATTCAAAAGGAGAGTGAAAAAATGATATTAGAGCTTGAAGATAATAAGCACATATTAAGCAGCCTGAAACAAAAATTAACAGAAATAGGTGAATCTCTTTGACATCTCTAGCTTAGAAAAACAATTATCAGAATTAGAAAAAGAAACAATACAAGATGGATTTTGGAATAACTCAAAAAAATCTGGCATGGTATTGCAAAAAATAAAAACAATAAAAAACAAAATAGATATTTTTAATAAATTAAACGTAGAATTAAACAATTTAATGGAAATGTCTGAATTAGTTATAATGGAAAATGAATCTAATGATACAGCTTCTAACAGCAATCAAGAATCCGAGCAAAATAACAGCTTGGTAAAAGATATCTTAGATGGAACAAAAACACTACAAACAGAATTAGACAACCTAGAAGTGGAAACACTACTATCAGGAAAATATGACATAAACAATGCAATAGTAACAATTCACCCAGGAGCAGGGGGGACAGAATCTCAAGATTGGGCTGAAATGTTATATAGAATGTATACTAGATGGGCAAATGCGAACAATTTTTCCGTTCAAGAATTAGACTATCTAGATGGAGATGAAGCAGGCTTAAAAAGTGTAACTTTTCTAATATCTGGAGATTATGCTTATGGATATATGAAAGCTGAAAAAGGAGTTCATAGACTAGTAAGAATCTCTCCATTTGACGCAGGCGGAAGAAGACATACATCATTCGCATCAGTAGAAGTATTGCCTGAAATAACAGAAGACATAGAAATAGATATTAACCCAGATGATTTAAGAATAGATACATATAGAGCATCAGGAGCAGGAGGACAACACATAAATAAAACATCATCAGCAATAAGAATAACCCACATACCAACAAACATTGTAGTAGCTTGTCAAACAGAAAGATCTCAATTGCAAAATAAAGAAACTGCAATGAAGATGTTAAAATCAAAATTATTAGACCTAAAAGAAAGAGAACATAAAGAAAAAATAGAAGACCTAAAGGGAGAACAAAAAGACATAGCATGGGGAAGTCAAATAAGATCCTATGTATTTTGCCCATATACGCTTGTAAAAGACCATAGAACAAATTTTGAAACAGGAAATGTAGAAGCGGTTATGGATGGAGATTTAAATAGCTTTATGAAAGAATATTTAAAAAATAATAGAGAAGGGGTATAAGGTATGGAACAAAAGAAATTAAAATGGAAGGAAGTATATAACAATAACAAAAAAAGAAGATACTGTGAAATAACAGGCATAAAAGAAGAAAACGTTGAAATAGAATCTAATTCATTTAAAGTATTAAAAGAAAGAAAATATATTGTCCTAATTGCTTCGATAATTATTATAGCGTTATTAGTATGGACATTTAGAAATGATATAAAAATACTACTTATACTACTAGCATTCTTTATAGGATCAGGAATATGTTTCTTTGTATTTAATTATTTTAAATTTAAATGTTTAAAAGATGGATTATATGTAAAATTCGGTTTTCAGGAAGGAAAATTTTCATATGATAAATTAAGAGGAGTATATCTATCTAAGTTTAATGATTATAGTTTCTTAATTCCAGCCAAAAGAGTATATAGCATAGTTATAAGATATATAGATAATACCAACAGAATAAAAGAATTGTCTTTTCCAAATTATTTTATAAAGCCAGAAGATACTGAAAAATTCTTAAGTAATTTTGATATTAAAGAAGCGGAAGAATCAAAGCTTGTCCAATATGAAAGATTTAAAATATTAAAAAAATTATTTAAAGCAGCAATCTTTATTATGTTTGTACTTCTAATGATAGGTTTATATTTTTCAAAAAGATAGTAATGTAAATATACAGCAAAAATACGTTAGTAAAAACTAACGTATTTTTTATAAATAAAAAATTAGAATAATTTATCATGTAATAATTCTAATATCTTATCATCAACAATATCTGTAAATGTAATTATAATTTTAGTATTTGTAATATCTATACAATATACACTAACATCTAAAGAATCAACAATACTAATAATCTTTGAAAGAATTGTAGAATCCGCGGTTATACCATGACCAACAACAGCAATACGACTGATATATTTAATAGAACTAGAATATATGTTTAATTCATTTTTTAACAATTCGTAAACTTTATTACTATAACTTCCTTTTATCAAAAAATTAGCATCAAACGAATAGTTACTGTTATTAATAACCTGTATAGGTAAAATGTTATTATTAACTAGTACATTGTAAACCGTTTTAAATAAATCATCAAAATTAGATTCATTATTCAGACTTAATAAAAGAATATCATCATTTTTTACGATGCTCTTAACATCATTATCCTCAATATTCTCTTTTATAATACTACCGGGTTTGTCGTTAAAAGTTGACTTTGCAATTATTGGAATTTTGAATTTTTCTCCAATTTCAACACATCTATTATGAAGAACTTTAGCTCCTTCATTTGAAATATCTAACATCTCTGCATAAGATAAACTTTTTAACTTCTTTGCAGAAGAAATTTTTTTAGGATCTGCAGTATAGACTCCATCTACATCAGAAAAAATATAACAATGGTTAGCATTTAGAGCTGCAGCTACTGCAACAGCAGTGGTATCAGAACCGCCTCGACCTAATGTAGTTATATCTAATTGCTTGTTTATGCCTTGAAAACCAGCAATTATAACAATTCTTCTATCAGACAATTCTTTAAGAATTCTAGATGTATCTATATATTCAATCACAGCAGATTGATTAACATTGTTGGTTACAATTCCTGCTTGCCATCCTGTTAATGAAACTGCTTTATAGCCCATTTCATTTAATAAAATACTAAGTTTTGAAATTGAAACTTGCTCGCCAGAACTTAATAAAACATCTAGTTCTCTTTCAGAAGGAACATCAGCTAATTCATAAGCTTCCTTCAATAATCTATCAGTAGTTTTTCCGCTGAGCTGATACTACAACAACTATATTATTATTTTCGTATAATTCAATAATCCTATTTGCTACTAACTTTAGTTTATCATTATCAGCAACAGAACTTCCACCAAATTTCATAACTATTGTGTCCATATAAGGCACCTTCTTTTTTATCAAATTAAAGGCTCATATTAAATCATAGAACCTTCTATAAGTATATTATGAAAAGTGTCGAAAAATGGTTCAAAGTGTTAGATGAATAAAAACAGACATATTATTAGTACAACCAGCATATAATTAATTAAACACAAGGAGGAAAACATATGATTATGGATGAAAGAAAAAATGGCTTTAATGCAGGTATTATGCAAAATATTATTTTAGAAAATAGAGAAAAGCTAACCATATCTGGAGTTAATGACGTTCTTAGCTTTGACGATCAAATAGTAATTCTAGAAACTCGGACTTGGATTATTGACTGTGAAAGGTGAAAACCTTAGAATTAATAAGCTAAGCCTTGATAGTGAAGAGGTAATAGTTGAAGGTGAAATTAATAATTTGTCATATAGTGAAAAAGATATTGAAAGAAAAACGGGATCATCAATTCTTGGAAAAATATTTAAATAAATGGATGTGATATTTAATGCTTGATCAATTATACATAGTAATATCATTTTTCTTTTCTGGAATAGTCATAGGTATTTTATTTGACCTATTTAGATCGACTAGAAGAAGCTTTAAAATTCCTAATATAATTATTTATATTGAAGACGCCTTATTTTGGATTTTAACAGGTCTTATAATTATACTAACTATATTTATTTGCACTGACGGGCAAATACGTTTATACATGATTCTGATGCTTATAACTGGCGCTTTTATATATTTTTCATTAGTAAGTAAATTCGTCATTATAATTAATGTAAAACTACTTAACTTAGTCCAATCGATTATTCACTTTATAACACAACCTTTCAAAATAATCCTAAATTTTATAAAAAATAATATAAAATTCAAAAAAATTTCAAAAAAATAGTGGCAAAAGCAGGAATTTATGTTATAATGTAGAAGTAAATATATAGATTGGTAAAAATTTAAAATGGAGAAACTTATGAAAAAGAAATTTAAATTTAATCGAATTGTAATAATAGGAATTGTTATATATATTCTTTATGCATTCATTTCAAGACAACAAGTGTTAAGCAATTATAAAAAAGAAGAACAGCATTATTTAGATTTAATTGCAAAAGAAGAACAACGTAATGCAGAATTACTAGAAGTTAAAGACAATATAAACTCAACAGAGTTTATTGAAGAAACTGCAAGAAACAAATTAGGAATGTACTTACCAAACGAAAGAGTATATATAGATATTAGTAAATAATAAATAAACATAATAAGAGGCGCTTCTTTAAGCCTCTTATTATAAAAATTTTTTTCAATCATTTTATTCTTAAAAAATCCAAAAAGAAGAAAAAATTATATATTAATAAAATTATTAAGGGGGAAATTTATGGATTACGAAAATTTTACGCTTGTTGAATTGCGTCAGTTAGCAAAAGAGAAAGGAACTAAAAATGTTTCTAAACTAAAAAAAGATGAATTAATAGAATTATTAAAAAATATGGAAAATGCTGCTTCTGAGGAGAGGAAAGAAAATGAAGTAGATAGCATAGTAAATGATTCATCAAATACATATTACAAAGTAACAAATGAAGATGATAACATAGTAGAAGGAATACTAGAAGTATTACCAGATGGTTATGGATTTTTAAGAGGAAAAAACTATTTATCAAGCCCAAAAGATGTCTATATCTCACCAGTTCAAATAAAAAGATTTAGACTAGACAAAGGAGATAAAATAAAAGGAATAGCAAGAAATCCAAAAGAAGGAGAAAAATTCCCAGCACTTATCTTCGTAGGTGAAGTAAATGGTGAAGCTCCTGAAAAGGCTTATAGAAGAGTTAAATTTGATGATTTAACACCAATATATCCTAATGAAAGATTACGTCTAGAAACACGTCCTAATGAATATGCAACAAGAATAATAGATATTATCTCACCAATAGGAAAAGGACAAAGAGGAATGATTGTTGCTCCACCAAAAGTTGGTAAAACAACATTGTTAAAGAAAATTGCAAACAGTATAACAGATAATAACCCAGAAGTTGAATTAATAGTATTATTAATAGATGAAAGACCTGAAGAAGTAACAGATATGATTCGTTCAATAAAGGGTGATGTAATATACTCTACATTTGATGAACTACCAGAACATCACGTAAAAGTTGCTGAAATGGTATTGGAAAGAGCAAAAAGACTTACAGAGCAAAAGAAAGATGTTGTTATATTACTAGATAGCATAACAAGATTAGCACGTGCATATAACTTAGTAATACCTTCATCAGGAAGAACTCTATCTGGAGGTTTCGATCCTGCAGCACTACATAAACCAAAAAAATTCTTTGGTGCTGCTAGAAATATAGAAAATGGAGGAAGTTTAACAATACTTGCTACTTCACTAGTTGAAACAGGAAGCAGAATGGATGAAGTAATATTCGAAGAATTCAAAGGAACTGGAAATATGGAAGTTGTATTAGATAGAAAACTATCTGAAAAACGTATATTCCCAGCAATTGATATTAATAAATCTGGAACAAGAAGAGAAGACTTGTTACTAAGTAAAAAGGAACAAGAAACAGTGTTTGCCTTAAGAAAAGCATTAAACTCATTACCTGTTGCAGATGTTACAGAGCAATTAATATCTCAAATGGTAGCAACAAAAAATAACGATGAATTTATGGATAAAATGGACACATATTTGAAAAATTATAAATAATATGTTATAATAAAGTATGATAACATTTGTCAACCCTCAATCACTAATCCCTATAATGTGGTTGGAGTTTTATATATGAACCAAATTAATCATTAAACAACAATGGAGGTAGAACAACAATGAAAGGTAAAAAAATGATTATAACTGCAATTGCAGTTGGTTACTTTACAGGAGAGTATTGCTCCTACGCTGAAATCAGCAAAAGCACGTACGAAAACTTTTTACTTAGTTTAATTGCCTTTTGTGCAACGATACTTACATTCTATCTTTTTCACGAAACAAAATCGTATTTCCGCGACAACAAAAATGAAAAAGAAAGCAGAATAAAGAGACAAAAAATAGAGTATCACAACTTAGAACACGAACGTGCAATCGAAGAATTCAAAACACAAAGAAAAGAATTTTTCGATCATTATTTTAACGACTCAATCATAACGATGAAGGTCATGAAATAAATTAAAGGTTGCTCATATTAGGGAATGAGCAACCTTTTCTTATTGAAGGAAAAAAATTAAGAAAAATTTAATGAATTCTAATAAAATATAATATATAATAAAACCAGAGGTGAATTAAATGAAATATGATTGTTTAATAGTAGATGACGAAATAGAACTAGCAAATAACACATGTGAATATTTAAATATGTTTGGAGTAAAGACGTATACATGTTACAACAAAAAAGAATGTGAAAAATTTTTAGAAGAAAACGAAACTTCAATAATTCTATTAGATATAAATCTATCTGATGGTTCAGGATTTGAATTATGCAAAAATCTAAGAGAAAATACAGATATTCCTATCCTATTTATATCAGCAAGAAATACAGACGACGACAAAATAATAGCATTAAATATAGGTGGAGATGATTATATAGAAAAGCCATATTCCTTAGGTGTATTATTAGCTAAAGTAAAAGTATTTCTAAAAAGATATGTAAAAGATAATTCAGGAAATCTTGAAAAAAGAGAAAAATATGATGATGGAAATCTCGTAGTAGATTACAACGAGCAAAAAGCATTTGTAAAAGGAACTGAGTGTAAATTGACAGCTATGGAGTTTAGATTACTAACTTATTTAATAGACAATAAAAATAGATTAATAACTAAGGATGAGCTATTTGAAAATGTATGGAATGATAAATTTACACAAGACGGTACATTAAATGTTCATATAAGAAAACTAAGAATGCAAATTGAAGATAATCCAAATAATCCAAAATATATAATTACAGTTTGGAAAGGAGGATACCGATTCAACGGTAATTAAAAATGAAGAAGAAGTTTTTATTTATATTTTTAGGAATAACATTTATCATAGAATTAATACTTACATATTTTTACTTTAATGAAAATTACAAATATAATAATGATGTAATACAAATAAATGAACTAGTTACAGAAATCGAACATAAATTTGGAAATGAGTCTGAATATCCCAATACCTATGATTATGTAATAATAGATAATAATGATAAACTAATATATAAAACGAACAACGGATTAAGTGAATCACTAAATGCAGCATATAAAAACAGAGATACAATAATAGATTTAAAAATTAACAATCAAATACAAGGGAAGATAATTATTAATAATAATTTTGATAGGATTTTAAGTCAAAACAAAAAAACATACATCATATTTATAATGAGCATTTCTACGATTCAGTTATTAGCATTTATTATTTATTATATGCATATATATTTTAACTATACAAAACCATTCAAGAACATGGAAAGATTCGCATTAAGGGTTTCAAGCGGTAATTTAGATATTCCATTAAACATGGATAGAAATAATAATTTTGGTGCTTTTACTGAAGCTTTTGACATAATGAGACAAGAAATTAAAAAATCAAGAGAAGCTGAAAAAGCAGCAATTGAAAGTAAGAAAGAATTAGTAGCTAAATTAAGTCATGATATAAAAACACCAATAGCATCAATAAAATCTTCATCAGAATTAGGAATAGCAATTTCAAGCGACGAGAAAATAACTAACTGCTTTCAATCTATTAATAATAAATCAGATCAGGTAAATACATTAATAAACAATCTTTTTAACTCTACATTAGAAGAATTGGAAGAATTAAATATCAATCCAACTAAAATGAAAAGTAGTATTATTGCAGAATTGATTAATAACGCAGATTATTTAAATAAAAATAAAATAATGATTTTACCTAATTGCAACATATATGCAGATAGAATACGTTTACAACAAATATTTGATAATATATTTGCCAATTCTTATAAGTATGCAAATACAAATATAGAAACAGAAGCGGCTATAAAAAATGAATTTTTAATTATTTCTATAAAAGACTTCGGAGATACAATAAAGGATGAGGAAGTACCGCTTTTAACCGAGAAGTTCAAAAGAGGTTCAAATACAGAAAATATAGATGGCGTTGGATTAGGATTGTATATTTCAAAAGAATTACTAAGAAAAATGAATGGGGATTTAGAAATTGAAAATTGTAAGCCTGGGTTTAAAACAATAATATATTTAAGAATTATTTAAGAATTTCTTAAAGTCATTTAATATTTAATAAACTATAATAAATATAATGAAACTTTAAGGAGGAATAAAAAATGGGAGAAAAAACTCTAATAAAAACAGAAAAATTATGCAAGACATTCTCTAATAATGGAGTAATGCAGCATATATTAAAAAATATTGACTTAGAAATTTATGAAGGAGACTTCACAGTAATTATGGGGCCTAGTGGTGCAGGTAAATCAACATTATTATATGCACTATCTGGAATGGACACTCCAACTTTAGGAGATATTTATTTCAATGGGCAAAATATTACAAAACTTAATCAAGATAAATTAGCATTATTTAGAAGAAAAAATTGTGGATTTGTATTTCAACAAATATATTTAGTAGATTCTATGAGCATAATGGACAACATTCTTTCAAGTGGTCTTTTAACAAAGAAAAATAAAAAAGATGTTGTATCGAAAGCTTATGATTTATTAAATAAAGTAGACATTAACAAAAACATGTCAAAGAAATTTCCTACGCAAATATCTGGTGGAGAGGCACAACGTGTTGGTATAGCAAGAGCACTTATAAATAATCCAGACGTATTATTTGCAGATGAGCCAACAGGTGCATTAAACTCTAAAACTGGAAAAGATGTATTAGATTTATTTACAGAATTTAATGAGTTAGGTCAATCAATTGTAATGGTTACACATGATATTAATTCAGCAAGAAGAGGAAATAGAATAATCTACATAAAAGACGGTGAAATCGCAGGAGAATGTAATTTAGGAAAATACGGAAAAGATGATGAGAAAAGACATAAAGTTCTTTCTGATTTCTTAGTAAGAATGGGGTGGTAATATGAAAAAAGAAATGTTACTAGCCAAAGCTAATATAAGAAAAAGAAGAGGTCTTACTGCAGGTTTAATATTACTTATTACATTAGCAGCATGTTTTTTAAACCTAGTGTTATTCACAACTGGAGATGTGAACACTAATGCCAAAAAAACTGCTGAAAGATTAAAATGCGAAGATGCAGATATTCTTATTCAAGGTGATATATCCAGCATAACAGACTCATACATAAAATCAAAAATTGATTATAGTAAAGTTAACGACTATGAAATTGATAGAACTATTAGTTATATTATAGCAATGCCATATGCTAATGGAAATATAGTATCAACGGTTGTATTTAGCACAAAAGATGAGGTATTAAAGTCAAGATTAGGAAAAACTGAAATACTTGATGAAGATGCATCTATTAAAGAAAACTTTATATATTTGCCTAACCAATATCGTACAGGTGGTGGCTATAAAGTTGGAGACAAATACGAAATTCAAATATCAGATACAAAATATAATCTTACTATAAAAGGATTTTTAAACACATTTATGTTAGGCCAAACAAATAATGGTCAAGTACTTGTTGTTGTTGATAATAAAACATATAACAAAATATATGACACAGAAGCAGAGGTAGCCTATATAAAATTTGATTTAAAAGATGAGATAAACAACGATAGATTTATAAATGACTTTTCAAGCAAAATTTCAAAAGAAAATCCTTTAGTAAAAATAGAAGAACGTACAATAGAAGATGGTATGGAGATGAAAATGTTTATACCTAATATTCTAGTAATTGCATGTCTATCTGTAAGTATCATAATTCTAGTTGTAGTATTTTTAATGTTATCAAACAATATTTCAAATTATATAAAAGAAAATATAAAAACATTAGGAGCAATAAAAGCTATAGGATATACAAGTAAGAATATTAAATTATCTTTCTTAATTCAATTCTTATTGTTAACAATAATAGGAAACATTTTAGGAATAGTATTATCTTATCTAATGATTCCTACTGTAACAGAGATGATAAACAGCCAATCAGGTCTTGTTTACAAAGCTGCATTTAATCCATCTTGTGCAGTAATAACAACAGCGTGCATAATAACTTCTGTTGCAATAACAGTAATGTTCTTTGTAAGAAAAGTAAATAAAATACAACCAATAACAGCATTAAGAGATGGATTAAAAACACATAACTTTAAGAAAAATAGAATTCAATTAGAAAAGACAAAATTACCAATAAATATGAGTCTTGCATTAAAAACTATGATAACAAACATTAAACAAAACATCACAACTTTCATTATCACATTTTTCTTAATATTCTCTGCTGTTATAGGATTAACAATGTATCAAAACCTTTCAGCTAAACTAAAATTAAGCTTATTTGGAACAGAGATGTGTGATGGTGTAGTTGCAGCATCAATTGGTTCAGAGAATGAAGTATTAGAACGATTAAAATCAATTGATGAAATCTATGATATAAGATTAGTATCAGATGAAGGGCTTGAAACTGAAGATACTAAATTGTGGACTACTATTATTGAAAGTCCAGAATCATTACATAATCAAGATTTATGCTATACAGGAAGATTGCCAAAATATGATAATGAAATTGCTATATCAGGTAAATTTGCTAGCAACTATGGATATAAAATAGGCGATGAAATAGAAATGAGAAATGCAGAAAAAAAAGAAAAATATCTAATTACTGGTTTTATTCAAACATTTAATAACAGTGGTAAAGAAGCCGTAATGCTAACAACAGGAGTAGACAAATTATTAAAAGGCAACTATGAAAGATGGTACTATTTCGAAGTAAAAGATGGTACAGATATAAATGAATGTCTAAAGAAGGTTGAAAATGATTTAGGAAAAAAAGTTTCAGGAACAATTAATTTTCAAGAAACAATAGAAGGATCTATAACATCATTTAGAACAATTGCAAATGCTCTGGCAATAGGAATTGTTATTATAGATGCTCTTATAATTTTATTAGTTTTATATTTATTAATAAAAACTCTTATAAATAATAAAATGAAAGATTACGGTATTTTAAAAGCAATAGGATATACATCAAAAGATGTAATAAAACAAAATGCTATAAGCTTTATGCCTTCAATTATCTTAGCAGTTATTATATCAAGTGTAGTTTCTTGTTTTATAGCTAACCCAGCACTTACATTATGTACAAATTCATATGGAATAATGAAATTAACATTTGATATACCATATTATTTAGTTGCTATGACAGGAGTAGGGTTTGTAATTATATCATTTATATTCGCTGTTTTATTATCATTAAAAATCAGAAAAATAGAGGCATATAATTTATTAAAAGGTGAATAGATGATTTAGAAGAGCTTCTATAAAGAAGCTCTTTTTTATTGACAACCATACATAGTAATGGTAAAATTTTATCATTATGAATAAAGGGGAATGTAGCAAATCAAAAGAAAGGTTATGATGAAATGGAAAAAGAAGAAAAAGTTGATATTATAAAAAAAGAAAGAAAATCCAAGATTTATATTGTATGGATTTCATTTATTATATATCTGGGATTATTTTTATTTGGATGCGCTACATTTGAAAACAAGCAATATACATGGCTGTTTTTAAATTTATATAGTTTGATATTAGATATAATATTATTAATAAAATATAAATTTCCTAAAAAGAAAAATATATTACTTGCAGTTGGTCTAAGTGGTATTTATATTTTATCTGAAATAACAAGATTTAATCCTATGTCAGTTATTCATATGGTATTAGTTTTCTTGTCAACTTGTGCTGTAACATCTGTTTTCAATAAAGAAAAAGAAGATGCACTTTGTTGGATTAAATCAAATCGAAAAAAAGATATTTTAATAACTATACTATTAGGGTTGATATTTGGAATAGTATGGGGAGGAATAAACTATTTACTAATGAAAGGAAGTAACGAAATAAAAAGTGCAAATGTTATGCAAGCATTTCTACTTTCATTAAGCCCTGCTACAATAGAGGAAATATCATGTAGAACCGTGTTTTATGCATTTTGCTTATCATTAGTGCATGGAAAATTTACAACAAAGTGGCAAAAATTCACATTTTGGTTTATGATGATGATACCTCACATATTACCACATACAACAGAATGTTTTAGTAATGGTATTTTGAATGGATTGATATCTTGGATTATAATCACCATGCTATATGTGTTAGTATTTGGTTTAGTATTTGCAGTATTACAAAAGAAAAGAGATATTACATCTGCTATGATTGCACATGGAGTGGTTGATTTTATTAGATTTTGCATATTTGGACTTCCAGTATAGATAAATATTAGAAAAAGGTGATATAAAATGAGTAATTCAATTTTAAGTTTTATAGGTAGCGATTCAGGTTATGGAGATAATAACAATTCAGCTTACATTGAACTAAATAACAAAATAATAATTATTGACTGTGGAATGACAGTATTTAACACATTAAAAAAGAAAATTAACTTCAATAACTATACAGATATAGAAATAATCATAACACATCTTCATAATGATCATGCAGGTTCATTAAGCCAGTTGATACTATATCTATGGTTTGTATATAACAAGAAAGCTAAAGTTATAAGTGCATGTAAGCATATAAAAGAATACTTGAAAATAACTGGAACGCCAGATGATTCATATATTCTTACAAATACAGATGACGATATACAATTCATTGAAACAGAACATGTTCAACATATAGATTGTTATGGCTTTAAGTTAAAGATAGGGGATAGAAGAATAGTCTATACAGGAGATACAAAAATACTAGAACCATTTTTGCCATACATAAAAGATGCTAATGAACTCTATGTAGATGTTTCAAAGAATGGGGGAGTACACCTACAATTTGACGATATAAGACAAGAATTAAGAAGAATAAAGGAAAACGGAACAAATATATACCTAATGCACATCGATGATAGGGAATACATATCAAATAAATGTAATAATGAATTTGAAATAGTATAAAAGAAATAGAACGCAAGTTGCAGAATAGCACTGCGTTTTTTTTATTTTGGCAATAAAAAAGAAAACAGGGAAAAGAAGACATAACAAGTTGACGCCGCAGAGATTATATCGATACTATGTAAACTGCAGAACAATAAAAGAAAGAGATATACATAAAAGGTTGACACGCCAGAAGTTATGAAAAAATTATGTAAAGTCACAATATATAATATATAAAATACCTGAAAAATAACCACTTCCAATAATATAAAAATAAATACTAAAAGGGGGTGGCCTTATGTCAACTACATAATTATAAAATAAATCTTTTAGTAAAAAAATATAGAATTACAATTTTAATTATGATAAGATGTAAAAAAATAATATGGAGGTTTAAAAAATGAGAAAGAATATTGAAACAACAGCGGCAATTTTTCCTATGCCGGTATTAATGATAGGAACATATAACGAAGATGAAAGTGTTGATGTAATGAATGCAGCATGGGGAATGATGATAGACAGTAATATAATAGCTTTAAATTTAACAGAAACACATAAAACAGTAAAAAATATTAAACAAAGAAAAGCATTTACTGTAAGTATTGCAAACAGTACAAATGTAGTAGCAGCAGATTATTTAGGAATAGTATCAGCAAATAATACACCTAATAAATTTGCAAATTCAGGATTAACAGCAACTAAATCAGAAAACGTAGATGCACCAATTATAAATGAATTTCCTATATGCATGGAATGTGAATTCATAGAATACCAAGATAATGATTATGGTGCAGGTGTAATAGGCAAAATAGTTAATGTAACAGCGGATGAAAATGTAATGAATGGAGATATAGTTGATATATCTAAGTTAAATGCCATTGCATTTGATCCATATACAAATGGATATTATAAAATAGGTGAAAAAGTAGGAAATGCATTTAGAGAAGGAAATAAACTAAAATAATAGGTAAGGAGATAATATGGAACCAATAAGAATACTATGTTATGGAGATTCAAATACATGGGGATATATCTCAGGAAGTGATCACTTAAGATATGGTAATAATGAAAGATGGACACGATTATTAGCGCAAAAATTAGGAGATAAATTTGAAATAATAGAAGAAGGATTAAATAGCAGAACACTTGTTTCTAACGATCCAAGACCAGGTAAGGAAGGCAAAAATGGATATGAATATCTAATACCTTGTTTAGATTCACACGACCCTATAGATTTGGTTATAGTAATGTTAGGTACGAATGAATTAAAAAAAGCATACAACAAAACAATAGAAGAAATAGGAGAAATGTTTGATAAATATATTGTAAAAACAATAGTTAATAGAAAATCACAGCTTTCAGACAAATACCCTAAATTATTGATAGTTGCGCCACCTTTAGCAGATGATGATGGAAATGGTAAATATGAAGGTGCTTATGAGAAGTCTTTAAAATTCAATGAAATATATGAAAAAATTGCTAAAGAAAATAATTGTTATTTTATTGATAATACTGGATTGGAAACGGGTATCGATAAAATACATCTAACTAAAGAAAGCCATGCACTATTAGCTGAAAAATTAAAAGAAGAAATCTGTAAAATATATAAATAATTAAAGCGGACATATTGTCCGCTTCTTGCTATACAGAAATTTTATGATATAATACTATAAAAGCGTAAGAGAGCAAAGGAGGAAGTATAATGTTAAAAGCATTAGTTACAGGAGCATCATCAGGAATAGGCAGAGACATCGCAAAGGAATTAGCAAAAAGGAATATCGACTTAATTTTAGTATCAAGAGACTTAGATAAACTAAAACAAGTGAAAGACCAAATAAAAAATGTAAATGTAGAAATAATATCAAAAGACTTAAGCAGTGAGCAAAATTGCATAGATTTATACGAACAAGTAAAAGAACAAAAAATAGACATATTAATAAATAACGCAGGATTTGGGGCATTTGGAGAGTTTTCAGAAATACCATTAGAAAAAGAACTAGACATGTTAAAAACTAATATAATCGCTATGCATATATTAACCAAGCTATTTTTACAAAAAATGAAAAAAGAGAATTCTGGATATATTTTAAATGTAGCATCAATAGCAGGATATATGCCAGGTCCCCTAATGTCAGCA
>CAMUZC010000016.1 GCA_947165105.1 uncultured Lachnospiraceae bacterium
TTTTTTCATTTTTTCATTATAATAATATGTTCTTTTTGTAAAAAAGTCAAGAGTTTTCGGGAATTTCCATATTTAATTCAAAGAAAAATTCTATTCCATTTTCTTTATTGATAGCTCCATATTTGTTTTTATAATTATTCATTATAGCTTTAACAAATGCTAGTCCTATACCAGTTCCACCTTTTTCTCTATTTCTTGAAGAATCAATTTTATAAAATCTTCCCCAAATACGTTGTAATTCGCTATCATCGATGTTATCTCCTGTATTAAATACACTTATTCTAATTTTATTATTTTCATCATCAGAAGATATTTTTATTTCTATTTTTCGTTCTCCGTTTATTTCTTTTGAATATTTAATTGCATTTGTTAAATAATTAGTAAGAATTTGTTCAACATAGAATATATCTGCATTTGCTTTTATTACATCTTGATTTTCAAAACTAACTTTTACTTGATTTTCCTCAAGCATTACATTGCATTTTTTAATAACTTCATTTATCAATTCTACAATATCAAAGTTTTCATTATTGAATTCACGTTTGCCATATTCTAGTTTCATTAATTCTAGCAATTGTTTAACTAATCTATCCATTTTATTTGCTTCATCTAAGATTACATTTGCATAAAATTCTCTAGATTCTTCATCTGCATTTACGTTTTCTACTAAACCTTCTGCATATCCTTGAATTAGAGCAATTGGTGTTTTTAGTTCATGAGATACATCTGAAATAAACTGTTTTCTCATTTCATCTATTTTTGATTTTTGTTCTATGTCTTTTTCAAGCTCACTGTTATTTACTGTTAATTGTTTTATTGTTTTTTCCAGCTTATCTGACATTATATTTATACTTTTACCAAGAGTGTTAATTTCATCTTCAGTATCGTCAATTTGATATTTCTGAGAAAAATCAAGATTAGACATTTTTTTAGCGATACCATTCAATTCTAATATTGGGGCAGTAAATTTTCTGGATACGAAAGATGCTATTATGCCTGAAATTATGATTACTGCGCTTCCAATTGCTATCAATACATTATTTGATATTCTTGCACTTTCCTGTAAATCTGCTGTTGGTGTTGCCATGTATAATTCATAGCCATTCTCTAAATCAGCTGTTACAATAATAAAATTCACACTTGTATTTTCTTCTTTTATTAAGTCAATTTTTAAATCATTTTCTTTATAAAGTCTCCTAACGATTTCACCATTTTCATTTATTTCACTGAAAAATTTCAATTCACCATTTTCATTAACTCTATAATTATCTGTTTCTAATAAGACAATATTTTCATTAGATTTTATGACAATGTCTAAATTATTCTTTATTGCTAATGTCTTTAAGCTATCTTCTATTCTATCTTTATCAACATTATTATTATATGACTCATTTATTTGTTCATATATGTGTTTCATAATTCTAGTTTTATTATATAGATAGAATTTTTCTAAAACTACATTGTTAACTAATATCAATATCAATACTATAGTTGTTATTACCATACATAGTGTAAAAAACAGCTTTATTCTAACTGATTTTATACTTTTTCTAACTTTTTCCATTTCTTTATTTAACTTCAAATTTATATCCCACGCCTCTCATTGTTTGAATATATTTTCCTTTTTTTCCTAATTTATGTCTTATCTTTTTTATATGGCTATCTATTGTTCTTGAGTCTCCATAATAATCGTAATTCCATACATTATTCAGAATTTTATCTCTTGATAAGGCTATTCCTTTGTTATCTATTAAATATTTTAACAACTCATATTCTCTTAAGCTAAGCTCGACATTTTTTGAATCAGCTTTAACAGTTCTTCCATCTGCATCAATTTCGATTCCGCCAATATCGTAAACATTACTTTCTTTTTTAGTTGTTCTTTTTAATAATGCTTCGACTCTTGCTACTAGAATTTTGGGACTAAATGGCTTAGATATGTATTCATCCACTCCTAATTCAAATCCAAATAATTCATCTTGCTCCTCTCCTCTAGCAGTAAGCATTATTATTGGGACAGTTGATGTTTGTCTTATTTGTCTTAATACAGACCATCCATCTAATTTTGGCATCATTACATCTAGTAAAATCAGATTTATCTGTTCTCTGTTTTCATTAAAAACCTTTATTGCGTCTTCGCCATCAACAGCTTCCATGATTTTATATTCTTTTTTCATTAAGAAATCTTTTATTAGTTTTCTCATTCTTGATTCATCATCTACAATTAAAACAGTTATATCACTCATAATTTACCAATCCTTTTTTAACATTATTTCTATTATAACTTATTTTTATGTCCAAATTGTGAACATTTTGAAAACATTTTTATATAGTATTTCCATAAAAATAGCACAAAATGATTTTCTCATTTGTGCTAATTTTTTTAAATCCCAACTACAACATAATTTTTTTCACTCATAGTCAAATTTTGTGAAGCATATTTTGTAATTAAGACTGTATCTTCTATTCTAACTCCAAATCTTGTTGGAATATATATTCCTGGTTCGTCTGTTACAACCATGTTTTCTTTTAATAAGAAATCATGTTTTGTACTCATAAAAGGATATTCATGTATATCTAATCCTACTCCGTGTCCTAAACTGTGCACCATATTAGCACCTTGTAATTTGAATTCACTTTCTACACTTTTAGCTATAAGTTTTATGTTAGCACCTTCTTTTAATTCTTCTAAAACTCTTAATTGGTTTTTTAGAACTAAATCATATACTGGTTTCATATACTGTGGAACATGACCTGCAAAAACAGTTCGTGTCATATCTGAACAATATCCATTATACTTACAACCCATATCAATTGTAATTGGATCGCCATCTTCAATTTTTCTGTCTGTTGGTACTGCGTGTGGCATTGATGAATTAGGTCCAGATGCAACTACTGTATCAAATGCTAATCCATCTGCTCCATTAGTTAAAAAGAATCTTTCAATCTCAAAAGCTATTTCCTTTTCAGTCATACCTATTTTTATAAATCTTTTTAGATGTTCAAAACAATTATCTGTGATAATACATGCTTTTTTTATGCAATCAATTTCTTCTTCTTTTTTTACAATTCTAAACTTTTCAAGTAATCCTTCTGTTTCCTCAAAATTATTAATTTTGTATTTGTGCATATATTCTTTATACTGTGCATATGTTAAATGATTTTCTTCAAATCCAACATTTTCACAAAATGTAAAAAAGTTTTCATAATCTTCCCTAGTTAATTCTTTAAAATCATATACTATTATTTCATCATCAATAGTAAGTGCTCTATTAACAACTTCCATATATCTTCCATCAGTAATATATACGTTTTCTCTTCTTGTTAAAAGTAAAACTCCTTCCGCATTAATATTAGTTAAATATCTGATATTTACTGGATTTGTAATTATCATACCCTGTAAATCCAGATTTTTTAATTTTTCTCTTAACGCTTCAATTTTTTCATTCATAAAACATCACCCATTCATTTTAAAAACTATATTTTCCTAAAGTAAACACGAAAAAGATTAATTTTATCCATATGTTTAGTGGTATAAACATGACTATAAAAGATGCTACAACTATAAATGGACCAAATGGAATAAATTCATTTATTTCTTGTTTCTTTATTTTATTTTTTATTATAAGAATAACACTAAAGATTGCGGCTATAAAAAACGATAATATAGTTATTGCTATTACACTTCTCCATCCAAAGAACAAGCCTAAGCCAGCCATTAATTTTACATCGCCAAATCCCATTGTTTCTTTTCTAAAAACTAGATTTCCCAAATATGTTAATATTAAGAATATTCCAGCTCCTAATATCATTCCTTGCCACATTTCTACTGCTATATTTAGATTATTTATACCCCTTAAAAAACTAAATACAATTCCAGTTTCAACTATAGTCAATGTTAATCTATTGGGAATGATTTGTAATTTATAATCTATACAGAATGCGGAAATTAATAATGGAGTCAGTGCTAAAAACTGAAGTAATTCGATTTTATCATCCATTCCAATTACTCTCAATAACGCAATGTATATTACGCTTGTAGTCACCATAATTATATAATTTGCATTTGAATTTTTTATGTACTCCTTAATTGCTTGTGTAGAAAAAATTTCTCTATGTTCCGGTAAGTTTTGATTAAGCAAACCTATTAATCTCCCTACTAATAAACCTAATAGACCTATTCCAACATACCAAAAAATATGTATATCATCAATAAACATTTTATACCTTCTCTTTCTTTATTCTTTTTAAATAATTATCAATTATTTTATTTTCTATTGGTCTTTTAATTTTTGTTATTAAAATATCTTTTTCTGCAATTGGCTTAACCAATATTGAAAACATTTTACATCTATTTGAACCTATTACATCTGTCATAATTTGATCACCAACAGCTGCTATGTTTTTAGCTTCTAAATTCATCATTTTTTTGGCTTTTAGGAATCCACTTTTAAAAGGTTTTTTAGCAAAACTGAAAAATGGTATTTCCAAAGTTTCAGCTACATATTTAACTTTATCTGTTTTATTACTATTTGAAACAATACAAAACTTGATACCTTTACTTTTTAAATCATTAACCCATTCAATTGTACCTTCTTCAAATTTTCTGTAGTAATCAATTAGTGTGTTATCAACATCTAAAATAATTCCCTGTATATTATTTTCTTGCAAAAAATCATATTTTATATCTCTTACATTATCACAATAAAATTTCGGATAAAATAGCATAATTTTCCTCCCTATTTTTCACCCTTATATTATCAATGAAAGGCGGTTTTGTCAAGTATTTATCCTGTTGATCAACTACTAGCTTAATAATCACAAAAAAACTGAAATTATATATCTATTCTTTATCTATTTGATACATAATTTCAGATTTTAAAAAAATTACCTGCAAAATCTATGACTTCCAATAGTTATAACATATGGTCTAGACCAAATCCACTTACTAGTAGCCGTGTTGGGATTAAAATAATAAATGCATCCATATGTTGGGTCCCATCCATTTAAAGCGTCTCTTGCAGCATTAATTGCAGTTGTATTTGGAGAATAGTTAATCTGTCCATCACTTACTACATCAAATGCTCCTGGCTGATATATTACTCCTGCAATGCTATTGGGAAAACTGCTACTTTTTACTCTATTTAAAACAACTGCACCAACAGCAACTTGCCCAGCATATGGTTCGCCTCTTGCTTCAGCAAAAATTAAATGTGCTAATAAATTTAAATCACTATTACTTGATGTTCCTCCTCCAGATGAAGATGAAAAAATGCCCATCGCCGCCAATGTTTTAGGACCTGCAACCCCATCTACTGTTAATCCATTTTTTGATTGAAATAATCTAACGGCAGCTACTGTTTTACTTCCATATACCCCATCTATATTTCCGTTATAATATCCCCATCTCTTTAGTTTAGTTTGTATTTGTGTAACTTCATTACCTGAAGAACCATATTTAGATAATGCAAAAGACTCATTTGTTCTGAATGACATATTGTATGATACAAAAACTATAAATACAGTAATAATATTAAAAAGCGCCCAAAATTTTCGATTATTTTTTATTTTACGCATAAAAATTCACCTCATTAGAAGTTATTATTTCCATAATAAGGTGAATTATACATTTTTATAACTTTTCGTTATTTTTTATAATTTAAAATATTCCTACAATGTTTCCATTTGCATCTACATCGATTTTTTCTGCTGCTGGAATTCTTGGTAAACCTGGCATTGTCATAATTTTTCCTGTTAAAACAACTATAAATCCAGCACCTGTTCTTAATATAACATCTTCTACATGAATATCAAAAGGTTCTTCACATTCTAAGTTTTTAGGATCATCTGAGAATGAATATTGAGTTTTTGCAATACATACCGGTAAGTTTTCATATCCGAATTTCTTTATTAACTCAATGTTCTTAAGGGCTTTATCTGTAAACACTACTCCATTTGCACCATATACTTTTTTACTAACTTTTTCAATTTTTGTTTCAATAGAATCTTCTAAATCATACATAAATTTGAAATCATATGGTTTTTCACATAGTTTTACAACTTTTTCAGCTAAATCTGTAATTCCTTCGCTTCCCTTCTCCCAGTTCTCGCATAAACTTAGCTCTACTCCATTTTCTTTTAAAATATCTGTTAATGTTTGAATTTCCCTTTCAGTGTCAGTTGTATATCTATTTATTGCTACAACAACATTTAATCCATATTTATCTTTTAGATTTTCTATGTGTTTTAATATATTCTTACTTCCTCTAACTAAAGCTTCTACACTTTCATTTTGTATTTCTTCTTTTGGCATTCCACCATGATATTTTAAAGCTTTAATTGTTGCCACACATACAACTGCATCTGGCTTTAAGTTGGCCTTTCTACATTTTATATCTAGAAATTTTTCTGCCCCTAAATCTGCTCCAAATCCAGCTTCTGTTACAACATAATCTCCTAATTTCAAAGCCATTTTTGTTGCAATTATACTATTACATCCATGTGCAATATTTGCAAAAGGTCCTCCGTGAATTAAGCAAGGGTTATTTTCAATTGTTTGAACTAAATTAGGTTTTATTGCATCCTTCAATAAAACAGTTAATGCACCTTGGGCATTTAAGTCTTTTACTTTTATAGGCTGTTTATCAGTATTATATCCTATTATAATATTTGATATTTTTTCTTTCAAATC
Organism: uncultured Lachnospiraceae bacterium; assembly: GCA_947165105.1. Next base: position 6,692 of record CAMUZC010000016.1, read on the forward strand.
TTGTATATTTTCAGATAAACAAAGAACTGCCATAATCTCTGAAGCAACTGTTATATCAAATCCATCTTCTCTAGGAACAATGTTCTTTTCTCCTGACAAACCTGTATTTACAACTCTTAACTGTCTATCATTTAAGTCCATACATCTTTTCCATGTTACTTTTTCGAAATTTAATTGATTCCCAAAATAAATATGATTGTCTATCATCGCTGATAGTAGGTTATTTGCAGAAGTCATTGCATGAATGTCTCCTGTAAAATGTAGATTAATTTCTTCCATTGGAGCTACTTGTGAATATCCGCCACCTGTTGCTCCTCCTTTAATTCCAAAAACTGGTCCTAATGAAGGTTCTCTTAATGCTGCTACAGCATTTTTTCCAATTTTATTTAATCCATCAACAAGTCCAATTGATACTGTTGTTTTTCCCTCGCCTAATGGTGTCGGATTTATAGATGTAACTAAAATTAATTTTCCGTTTTTTCTTTCTTTTAATTCATCAAAAATTTTCAAGTCAACTTTTGCTTTATATTTTCCATATTGCTCTAAATACTCATCTTTTATTCCTATTTTTTCAGCAATATTTCCTATTTTTTCTAGTTTTGCATTTTGCGCAATTTCAATATCACCCATATTCCACAACCTCCATTAAATATTAAATTATGTTAAAAAATTAATCCAGCAACAATTCCAATTACAGCTCCTACAATAACTTGTATTGGGGTATGACCTAAAGCTTCTACTAATTTTTCTGAAACTTCTACTTTAGATAACCCTGGTGTTTGAACTATTTTATTTAAAAGTTTTGCTTGTTTTCCGGCTGCTCTTCTAACACCTGCCGCATCATACATTACAACACATGCAAAAATTAGTGAAACTGCAAATAAACCTGAATCAAACCCTTCGTTTTTCCCAATTAATGTTGCAAGAGATGTTACAACAGCACTATGAGAACTTGGCATTCCGCCAGCTCCCATAATTCTTTTAAAATTAAATTGTTTTGTTGTTACTAAATCATAAATAAGTTTAAATAATTGTATAGAAAACCATGTTGCTATTGGCACAATTATATATTTATACTCTTCAAAAAAATTCATAATCTTCTCCTTAATATCTTATGCCTTTATTTTGCCTTATTCAAAATCTTCTTCTAAAACACCATCTTCTGTTTTAATTAAAATACTAATTCTTTTTTCAGCATCTTCAAGCATTTTACTACATTGTTTAGATAATTTCATTCCTTCTTCAAATTTTGCCACTGATGTATCTAAATCTAAATCATTTTTTTCAAGTTCAGCGGCAATTTCCTCTAATTTCTTCATTGAATCTTCGAAATTCATTTCTTCTTTATCTTTCATGTTTAATTCCTTTCTTTCATGTATATGTATTAATAATCTTTTACAGTTCCCGCCTTTACATCTACAATATACCAAGCCAATACACTTGTGTCTTTATTTCTAACTGAAACAATATATTCAGTATTTGATTGAATTTGATCAATTCTGTAATATATTCCTCCATCAGTAACACCATATTCTTTTTTTGCCAATTCTATTGCTTTTTCTTCATTAGTAGAATTTGTTTCTTCATTTTCTTTTTCATCTTCTTTATTTTCATCATCTATTGGCTCTTCAACTGCAATTTCTTCTTTTATATCTTCTTCCTTTTTCTCTTCCTCTACTTTCTTTTCATTGCTTGATCCATTATTTTGTGTTTGATTGTTAGCGACTGTATCTTGTTCTTTCTTTTCGTTTAAGTATATTTTCCCTGTCCACGCCAACACACCTATAATAGCAATAACTAAAACAATTAATAATCCCTTCAAAGTTTTTCTCATTTTCTTTCGCTCCTTTCAATTTTATCTTTCTGTTATTTTAAATAACTTTAACATTTGTACTTCCATCTTGAAACCTAATAATTAATTCATCATTTTTCTGTATTTTCGTAACTGAATTAACAACTTTTCCACTTGTGTCAGTTGTTAGACTATATCCTCTTGCTAAAGTTTTTAATGGACTCAAAGTATCTAACTTTGTAATTAATTCTATCATTTTTGTTTTATTGTCTTTTACTTTATTTGTAATAGAATTTTGCATTTGTTTTATTTTCATATCAATAGTTATATATCTTTCATTTATTTTTTGTAGTGGTTCCTTGAACACTCTATTTGCCATGCATTTTTCATATCTTAAACGCATTACCTCAATTTTCTTTTTTAATGCGTTTTTATATCGTGTATTATATTTTTCAAGATTTATTAGGATTTCTTGAACATTTGGAACAGCGAGTTCTGCAGCAGCAGATGGTGTTGGCGCTCTTAAATCCGCAACAAAATCTGCAATTGTGAAATCCGTTTCGTGTCCAACTGCTGAGATAACCGGTAATTCTGATTCAAAAATTGCATGTGCAACAACCTCTTCATTAAATGGCCACAAGTCCTCTAATGAACCTCCTCCACGTGCTAAAATAATAACATCTGCTAATTTATATTCATTCATTAGTTTAATTGCCTCAGCAATTTTTTCTCCTGCACCTTTTCCTTGTACTGGAACTGGTAATAATTTTATATAACAATTAGGATTTCTTCTTGTTGATACATTGATAATATCTCTTATAACAGAACCCGTACTAGCAGAAAGTACACCAATACACTTTGGAAATTTAGGTATAGGCTTTTTATATTTGGAATCAAATAGTCCCTGCTTTTCAAGTTTATTTTTAAGTTCTTCATATGCAGTATATAAACTTCCCATTCCATCTTCTTGCATCGCTTTACAATAGATCTGATATACTCCATCTCTTTCAAAGACAGAAACTGTTCCAAGAATCATAACTTTCATTCCATCTTTTGGAACAAATTTCAAGTTTGGAGTATATGTTTTGAACATTATACATTTAATAAGTGAATTTTCATCTTTTAAAGTAAAATACATGTGCCCTGTATAATGATGCTTAAAATTCGATATTTCACCTTTTACTAATACATTGTTCAAGTATTCATCATTATCTACTTTATTCTTTATATATCTATTTAAATCTGTAACAGTAATTGGATTATATTCCACTATTTATCCCTCTTTTCTTATGCATATATTAAAAATTGTAATTACTTAAGATAAACTATTTTCTTTAACAACTGTAGCTAAAACACCATTAATAAATGAACTTGATGTATCTTCGCCATATTTTTTTGCTAGTTCAACTACTTCGTTTATAACGACTTTATATGGAAGTTTTAAATATAACATTTCATATATTGCAAGTTTTAATAGCGCTATATTAACTTTTGAAATTCTCTCTAATTTCCAATCAGATTTCAAATTAGTAGAAATCTGTTCAATTAAACTATCGTTATTTTTTATAATATCCTCTATTTCTTTCTTTATTTGTTCTTTAATGTTATTTGATTCCAACTCAATATCCTCAAAAAATAATTCAATGTCTTCATCTTCATAACTTTTTTGTATTTCTAAACTATATAATAATTTAAAAGTTATTTCTCTTATTGTTGATTTATTCATTTTTTTCACCCTTCTAATTTTACATTAATTATTATTCTACTTAAACAATTATAATCTATCTATAAACTTTTTAACCTTGTCTTTAGCTTCTTCTTTATTATACTGAATATATTTGCCAAGCATTGCTCCACCTGTAATTGCCATTATAACAATGACAACTCTATATAATCTTGTACATGCTAAAATCAAGCCTACTATAATTCCTATTATTGCTCCTAAATTTTTTGCAATAAAATTATTATTTTCATTCATAATAAATACCTCCTATTCAATAACAATTTTGTTGTCATTACTTTCATTGCTATTAGTTAAATTTGTTTCAACTCTTTGTTTAACATCTTCTGTTTCACTTGATTTCATGTTGTCTTTAGTTTGGTTTTTATTAATTTGAACATTATTAGCTTTTATTTTGGTTTGATTAGACTTTTGATTATTTTTTTCTACGTCTTTAATATTAATATTTACCTGGCTAACATCTAAATCTGTATTTCTTTTAATGGTCTCTTTAATTCTTGTTTGCATACTTGAAGACATTTCTTTAATAATTGAATCGTCTTTTACAAGTAAACTTATAAAAACTGTTATATTGTTGTTGGCATCTAATATTACCTTGGTTTGACTATCCACTGCCTCGTCAAAACTTTTAACAACACTGTTTACAATATTTTCTATTGTATCTTTTGATATTAATAATCTTCCATCTTTGTTTTCTAATAAAACTCCTGATTTTATTTCTTGTTTTTTCTTTGTTCTTGTTGGGAAGAACAAAGCTTTAATCGCTAATAAGATTGCAACTATAGAAGAACCTATAATTATTTTACGTGCAAGATCATCTTTTAATAATTCTTCTATACTTTTATATATTGTTTTTAATTCTACAATATCAAATACTACTAAACAACTAGTTATTGCAAGTACAATCATTATAATTGAAAATAAAATCAAAGCTATTCTTTCTAAAATCTTCATATATTTTACCTCCTATAAAATAAAGCACGGTACATTGAACATCCGTGCTTTACTTAGTCATTAAAGCATTTTTTATTACTTATAATGCTTAATTAGTTTTCAGTTTTTATTGTTCAATATTTTTTTCGCCATTATTATTTACAGTGCTAATATTAACTCCTTGAACATGAACATTTACTTCAACTACTTTCAAACCTGTCATAGTTTCAACTGCTTTTTTAACTTTTGTTTGAATTTCATATGCTACATCTGGAATTCTTGTTCCATATTCAACAATTATATTAACATCAATTTTTGTATCTTTTTCGCCAACATCAACTTTAATTCCTTTTGCCATGTTTTTCTTACCACTTAAAACTTCAGTAATTCCTCCGGCAAAACCTCCAGCCATGTTTGCAACCCCAGGTATTTCAGAAACTGCTACACCTGCAATTACAGCTACAACATCATCTGCAATTTTAATTGCATTATTATTAGCTAAACTAATTTCCTCACCAGTAGCTTGTACACTTGTATTACCAACTGGTGTATTGTTATTAATTTCATTATTCATATTGTTATCTTCCATATTCTACCTCCTTGTATACAAAAGATTTAACATTTTCACTGCTCTTAGTATACCAATTTTTCGGAAAATTTACAAGCTTTTTCCACTTAATTTTGAAACTTATCCAATTACGTATCTATAAGCCATATTATCGCAAACAATTATAAATTCACCTTGCTCATCTGGAATTGTTTCATAATACAATATTGGCATTCTAATTTCTTCTTCTATATCAAGTAATTGATCAAAGTTTTTCACTTCAATAACATTTAAATTATCAATTTCAACTGGACTTACAATTTCAGCAACAATATCTCCATAGTTTTTCAATATTCTATTTAAAGCTATAGCATAATCGCTCTTCTTGCTGAATTTAATAGATTTTCTTATAGCATCCAACATTATTAAAACAGCAATTAATACACATGCAGAACCAACGATTAACACTGGAATACTAATTTCTTTTTTCTTTTCAATAGTATCGATAACAGATTTATTATCAGTATTTTCAAATTCTTTTTCTATTGTAAAAATATCCTGTGCTAAATCCATTTTTACATTCATTATTGAATTCTCCACAACAGTATCTTCTATTCCTTGAACATTCATATCACTTCTTACTATAAGTTTTATTTGTAGCTCAGCTGTAATAGGTAATTTCAGTTGTTCTTTAAATTCTTTAACTTCATTATTTAATGTTGCAAAATCAACGTCAAAGTTTTCATTAATAGTAAAATTAGAACTATCAACCTCTAATTGTTTTGGTTCAACTAAAACATGTTGTTTTGACCAAATAGATTGATTTGAATTTTCAGGGTTAACACTTGAATATTTAACATCTGTTACTGCAATAATTTGATATGTATATTTTGTTTTTGCTTTTTTGTTTCCGGATAATGAATATGAAAAATCCATATTTATTTTATCTACTAGACTTGAAATATATGTTTTGTTCATATCCAAAGTTTTCTTTTCAAAAAAATCATTGTCAATCAAACTAACAGACCCCGTTAGATTTCTATTAATGTTATAAGAATATAATAAGTTTTGCTTAGCCTGTTCTACCTTAAACGACTTTATAATCATTATTATTCCTAAAAATAAAATTACGGTACTTATACAAATATTTCTTAAAACATTTTTTGTTCTGTTTTTATTTATATCTTTATCCATTTTTCCACCTCTTCTTTTGTTATACTGTTATAAAAGATTTCATTCCTAATATTTTTTCACTAAACCATACTGATGGATAACCAACATATGGAATATATGCTGTTACTTTTCCAATAACCTGCTCTTCTTCTACTAGATTTTGATCTGGTGTGTTATTATTATCACCTTGTGTTTTAAATAATAATCTACCATCTTTATCTTTTTGGATTTCTATTATTCTATGTATAACTTCTCCATTCTCAGACTTATAATGTAAAATGTCTCCTACCTTTAATTTTGATAAATCTTTTTGATTCATCTTAACAGAAATTACAACCGCTCCTCTGCTAAATGTAGGAACCATACTATACGACATAATTGCAACTGGTTTTACTGGTAAAAAACCTGCAATAAACGATACAACAAAAAGCATTATCATAATCCACGGAATTTGTTTTACAGGATTTATTTTTTTCTTTTCTTTTCTGGTCATTCTAGTTGTTTTTATTGTATGTTCATAATTGTTATATAAAAATAATATTAATGATATTAAAATATCAAAAATTGATTTCAAGAACCAATCTAAATTTGGAAATACCGGTGAAAGCACTTGAAACAATGCTACCGGAATTGAATATGCATACACAAGCCACATACCACCTGAGATTGCCAAATAGCTACATACACATCCTTTAGCTATTTCAGGAATTATTACAGATGCAATATATTCAAATATTTTATCTCCTGAAGCAAATACAGCAAATCCTTCTGTATAATCCAATCGTAACAATACAAAAATTAAAGTAAATAAAACATAATTTATTTTTTTTCTTTGGTTATTCATTACTTTAGTTCTTACATAGTCTTGCATTGCAATCATTCCAACAATAAAGAATAGATTTTTTATTATTATAAAAAAGCTTCTTCCATACGGACTTTTTTTGTATCCTAAAACTAAGCCTAATAAAAAATAAAGTATATAGTAGATAATTACAATTATCAATGTTGTTTTTATTTTTTCTTTTTTCCCCTTAAATCTTGTATGATCATTTTCAACAGGCATTGAAATAATTGTTAATGCAATCCAAATTATCATTGTTACTATTCTTGTAGACTCTTGAAAAAAACTTGGTACAACAAAAACTGTTAATACTAGGCAACCAATTAATATCATACATAGTATTGCTACGTATAACGCAATTGTTTTATTTTCTTTATTCATTATTGGTTGTATTCTCCTTTTTCATTTGTTTTATATCATTTTCATCGTTTACTACAATTGTTGATCTTCCATAAATATTTAATCTTTGGCGTAACATCGAGTATCCTATACTTATAACAAAAAAGAATATTAAAAGAACTATCATCGCAACAATTTTTAAATTTATTTTTTCAAATCTTCTTCTTCGCATAATGAACTCCTTTGAACCAATATGGATGGTTAATTTCAAATTTAATTAAAAACTTCGATTTACATATTGGAAATCGAAGTTTTTACATACTACTCAGCTTGTTCGTAATTTAATGTAATTGTTGCAGTTTTTGATTTTGTTTCTGGTATTTCTGTTGAATCTGCATTCCAAGTTACTGTAACTATATAATCTTTTGTTGCACCTGATGACAATGTATCATCTTTTTTAGCATCTATAGAATATACTATATCTGTAGGTGTTACTTTATTAACAGAATCAATTCCATCCACACTTGTCAATTTTGCGTTTATACTTCCTTGATTTGCAACTGTTATAACATATTGAGCTGATGCTCCTGGGTACAATAAATTAACATCAAATGTAGCTGTTGTTGAAGTATATGAAGGTGAAGTTTTGCTTTCCGCTCCATTCATTTTTCCTTCTTTAATATCTGTGAAAATTATTTTCCATTCAGCTGAAACATTTGCAGTTCCATTAATTACAAGAGCTTGTGACAATGCTGCATATCCAACTGCCATTCCTACCACAACTAATAATAATATGACTAATATAATATTTTTACTATTTTTTCTTGTACTCATAAACCTCATCCTCCTATGGTTTTATCTATAAATATTTTACCATAAGTTGGAAAAATGACAATAGGTTCCTAAAAATGTAATATAGTTGTAATTTTTTTGTAATAGTTTTGTAATATTTCTTGTATATTTTCAAAAGCAAGAAAAAATCTTGAAAATGTAACCTATATTAGTTAACATTTTCAAGATTTATTTTTTTACAAATGAGTTTTGTATTTTTCTATTCAAATACACTACATGCATATAATTGATTTCCTCTCAAGAAATCTTTAATGTCCATTCTTTTTGCATTTTCGCCTTGAATTTCTAATACTTTTATGTTTCCATCTATTGTTTTTATATATAGACCTGTTTTTGGGTCTGAAAATAAAATTGTACCAGGATATAACTCATTAAATTTTTGTTCATATTCTTTTAAATCTGGAAATTCTTCAAAAAGTTCTTCATCTGTTAAACATTGCACTTTCCAAAATTTTATCTTTTTGCCTTCTAAAAATGTATATGCACCCATTATAGGGTTAAGGCCTCTGACTAAATTTTTTATTTCAACTGCAGTCTTAGTTTCCCAATCAATTTTTGACATTTCCTTGTTTAACATTGGTGCTAAAGAAAAATCATCACCTTGTTTTTCTCTTGGAGCTGTTCCATTTTCTACTTGTTCCAAAGTTTTTACTAAAAGTTCGCCACCAATTTTTGACAATCTATTCCACAATTCTCCTGTTGTTTCATCTTCACCAATTTCAACTTCTTGCTTTAAAATTATATCACCTGTATCCATTCCTTCGCCCATATACATGGTTGTAATTCCTGTTACTTTGTCACCATTTAAAACAGCCCATTGAATTGGTGCCGCTCCTCTATATTTTGGTAATAATGAACCATGAACATTTATAGAACCCAAACGAGGAATCTCTAAAATTTCTTTTGGTAAAATCTTTCCGTATGCAACAACACATATAACATCTGGTTTAAGCTTTGCTATTTGTTCTATAAATTCAGTATTTTTCTTCACTTTTTCTGGTTGATAAACAGGAATGTCTTTTTGGATTGCAAATTCCTTGACAGGAGATGCCATCATTTTCATTCCTCTTCCTTTTGGCTTATCAACATTTGTTACAACGCCTAATATATTATGACCTGCATTGTACACTGCTTCTAATGATTCTTTTGCAAAATCTGGTGTTCCCATAAATAATATATTTAACATGTTCTCATCCTTTCCCTACACAATTTTGGACATATACCTAATGTGCACTAATTTTTTATAACTTCTAAAGTTCCAGGAATTATCTTATCAACAAATAAAATTCCATTTAAATGATCAACTTCATGAGATATAGCTTGCGCTAATAAATCTTTTGCTTTTAACTTAAATTCTTTTCCATCTTTATCTAAAGCTTTCACTGTAACTTCTGCTGGTCTTATAATTTTTGCAAATTGATTTGGGAAACTTAAGCATCCTTCATCAACTTCTTGCTCACCCTTTTCTTTTATTATTTCAGGATTTATTAATACATATGGTCCATTGTCATCATCTATGTCAATTACAACAACTCTTTTTAACACACCTACTTGTGGAGCTGCTAAACCAACACCATTGTATTTATACATAGTTTCAAGCATATCTTCCACTAATTGTTTTATTTTATCATCAATTACCTCAACTGTTTTACATTTTTTTCTTAATATTTCGTCTCCATCTTCTCTTATATTTCTTATTGCCATTTTTTGCTCCTTTCTTTTTGTACCAAGGATTCGACAACGGGGACGGTTCTGTTTGTTGAACTCTTGGTACATCATAACATATTATTCGGATTAACATCTACAATCATACTAACTGTAGAATTTCTCTTGCCGAAAACATTTTTAATACAATCATTAACAATATCAATAATATTATCCCCAAACTTGCACTTAATGATAATTCTCCACCTAAACTTGTTTTTTATTTTATCAATTGGTGCAGGTACTGGTTTATACAACATTATAGGAATGTTTTCTTTTTCAATTTTTTCCTTTAAATACTTATGGACTTCTCCACTAACCTTTTTTATATCATTTTCATTTTCCGAACTAAATCCGAGCATTATTATATCACAAAACGGTGGATATTTCAACTGCTTGCGTAATTTTGATTCAAGACCATAAAATAGTTTATAATCTTGTTTCTTTGAAAATTCTATACTGAAATTATCTGGATTATATGTTTGAATAATAACTCTTCCCTCATCTTTTTCTCTTCCAGCCCTTCCAGCAACTTGTGTTAATATTTGAAAAGTTTTTTCACTTGCTCTGTAATCATCTATGTTTAAATTTGTATCTGCTGCTATAACTCCTACTAATGTAACATTAGGAAAATGGTGTCCTTTTACAACCATTTGTGTTCCAATTAAAATATCTATATTTTCATTTTTAAATTTATTCAAAATTTCTTCGTGAGAGTTCTTTTTTGTAACAGTATCAACATCCATTCTTATAGTTGACGCAGTTGGAAACAATTTATTTATTTCCGCTTCAAGTTTTTGGGTTCCTGTTCCAAAATATCTAATATTATTACTCTTGCAATCAGGGCAAACAGTTAATGCTGAGCATTCATAGCCACAATAATGACATTTTAACCTGTTTTGTTTTAAATGATATGTCATTGTGATATTGCAATTCTTACATTTAGCTGTATATCCACAATCTCTACACATTATAAAAGTCGAATATCCCCTTCTGTTTAAAAATAGAATTGTCTGTTTTTTATCTTGCAAATTCTTAGAAATTTCATCATATAATTTCATACTAATCATACTTCTATTTCCATTAGCTAATTCTTGTTTTAAATCTACAATTTCAACCTTTGGAAGTTTTGAATTGTTTGCTCTTTTCGTTAATTCTAATAATTCAATTTCACCTTTTAAAGATCTATAATATGTATCCATATCTGGTGTAGCACTTCCATATACTATTGGAATATCATATTTTTTTCCTAAATATCTCGCAACATCTTTTACATTATATCTTGGCGACATCTCAGATTTATATGAACTATCATGTTCTTCGTCAATTATAATTATTCCTAAATCATTTACAGGCGCAAACATTGCGGATCTTGCGCCAATTATAATCTTAGCCTTTCCTGATTTTATTTTATACCATTGATCATATCTTTCTCCTACAGATAATTTACTATGTAAAACTGCAATATTATCTTGTCCAAATCTTGCAATAAATCTATCTACAGTTTGAGGTGTCAGTGATATTTCAGGAACTAACATAATGCTTGATTTACCTTCAGCCAATACCTTTTGAATTAATTGTAAGTATACCTCTGTTTTTCCGTGAGCCGTGTTACACCAAATAGTAAAAACTCTGAATTCATATAATCGTCAATAGCATTTTCAACCATTTCATAGGCATGTTTTTGTTCTTCAGTTAGATTCAGTTTTGTATTTTTCTCAACAACCTTATGTAAAAATGGATTTCTCTCCACTTGCTTTTCATAAATTTCAACATATCCATTTTTTTCTAATGTTTTTATAATTGCTTTAGATACCTCTGTTATTAACTCTAAATCTGAAAGTAAGACATCATTATTGTCTAATAAAAATTTTAAAACCTTAATTTGTTTTTCAGATTTTAAAACCTTGCATTCAATATCTTCATTTATTTCAAGCTCATTTTTTAATAATCTAACACTGTTTAAAGACTTTTCTTTAACTCGTTTTGAAACATCTTTTGTTCCTGTTCCTGGTGGAAGCATAAGTTTAATGCAATCAGATACATTGCAAAAATATCTATTTGCCATCCATTTAGCTAATTCTATTTTCGGTTCGTCTATAAAATCCTTTTCTTCAACAGCAGCAATATCTTTCAGATTATCCCAATCACTTTTTTCTTTTATATTTACAACAAAACCTTCTTCAAGTTTTTTGATATTGCCAAACTTTACTAGCACACGACTACCAATATTAACTTTATCTTCCATATCAAACGGAATATTATAATCAAAAGTTTTATTTAGATTCTTAACATTACTATTTATTATAACCTCTGCTATCATTATTTCTCCTTTAATCTATTTGCTTTCGTAATTATAACAATTTTATATTTGTTTTTCAAGGCCATTGATTTTACAAACTTGCTTTTTTTCTAAAGATATGCTATAATTTACAACATATTAAATTTCATATTTTATTAATACAGTGGTAATTTAATTGCTAATTAAATTATAATGGTCAGACACTGTATATCGTAAATTTTATATTTAATTAATCTCTTATAACAATAATTTGCAAGGAGTGTTTTATGTATGTTCAAAACAATTGAAATTGAGGAGATTTACCAGAGTAACTGGAATGATAGTATTATTATTTCAGTTTATGAAAACGAAACATGTAAAAATTATGATAAGGCTATACTCTTTAACCCAAATGCTAGTAAAAGAACGCTTTTGAGAAAAATCTGTAGTTTATCTGACACAACCACTGATATGGTCTTGTTAATTGATAATATTGTTAACTTAACTCATATTGAAGCCTTTAAAATGCAGCAAAAAATTATCTTATCTACAAGTACAAAAACTATGACTATTCATTTATCTAAACAGCTGATAACTATTTTAGAAAAAATGAAATAAATCATCAAAAAGAGCCTGCCAAATTGGCAGACTCTTTTTAAAAATCATTTTCTTCATCACTTGATTCATGTTTAATAATATCCATAATAATATCAACTGTTTTCTCCAAGTTATTATTTTTCAAAACATAATCATACATGTCAATCTTAGATTCTTCATAATCTAATCTATTCAATCTTAAAGTAATTTCTTTTTCAGATGGCTTATCAACTCTATTTTCAAGTCTCTTACGTAAAACTTCTTTTGGAACTCTTAAGAATATAGTAACAACTTTTGTATCTTGTTTTAATAAATCTATTAATCTTTCAGTTCCATTAACATCCATGTCTTTTACTATTATCTTACCACTTTGAATTTTCTCATTCATAAGTTTTCTAGAAGTTCCATAATAATGTTCATGATGAACATCATATTCATATAGTTCTCCATCTTTTATCATTCTTTCAAATTCTTCTGTTGATACAAAATTGTAGATTACACCTGGAACATCTCCTGGTCTTTCTGGTCTATCAGTATAAGATGGCAATGATTCCACGTTTTCCATTCTTTTAATTAATTCTTTTTTTATGGTGTCTTTTCCTGCACCTGAAACTCCTGATAATAGTATTAACATACCTTCACCTTACCTTCTACAATTTCATCAGCTGCAAGTGATACAGTTGAAACATCGTCTGAATCTGTTAATACTTCACTTCCTTCTGCAATTTGTCTTGCTCTTTTAGATGTAGCAATTACTAATTTAAATCTGTTTTCTGTTTTTGTTAATAATTCTGTAACTGTTGGTTTTACTATCATTTTAAAACATCCCTTTCTTTTTAATATAAATTAATTATCTCTAATTCTTATTATTCAATATTTTGAACTTGTTCTCTTATGTCTTCCATTGCTGTTTTCACCTCTATGGCCAAATTAGTTATTTCAAGTTTAACTGATTTTGACGCTATAGTATTAGTTTCTCTATTCATTTCTTGAATTAAGAAATCTATTTTCTTTCCAACTGGTTCTTTAGATTCTAGTAAACTTCTAAATTGCGCTATATGACTACGTAATCTTGTCAATTCTTCTTCTATTGAGCATTTATCGGCATATATAACAATTTCTTGAGATAATCTTGCTTCATCAACAACATCAGTTTGCAAGATTTCTTTTATTCTTTCCCTTAATTTTACTACATATTCTTCAATAAGTCCAGTAGTATTTGAAAAAATGCTATTTACAAGCTCTTCAATTTTATCAATTCGTGTTGAAAGATCTTGTTTTATTCTTTCTCCTTCAACTTCACGCATCTCAACAAAATTTGCTACTGCTTGATTAACACATTTTTCTAATTCCTGCCAAATAATGTTGCTTTCATCATCTACAATTTTTAATTGTAAAACATCAGGCATTTTAGTTATTTCTGTTACTCTAATTTTATCATCTAAGCCATTTTCATTAGCTAATTGTTTTAATTGATTTATATAATTCTTAGCCAACTCTTTGTTTATTATAACATCTTTACCTTCATCGCTATAATTATTAAATGTTACAAATACATCAACTTTTCCTCTTGATATATTGTTTGATATAATCTTTTTTATTTTTTCCTCAAAGCACATTATATTACGTGGTAGTTTAATTGAAATATCACTGTATTTGTGATTAACAGATTTTATCTCAACTATATATTCTCTTGAATTTTCTTCAAATTTGCTTCTTCCAAAGCCTGTCATACTTTTCATAACTTCTACCTCTATTTCTGAATTTAAGATTTATTCTTTGCCTATTCTTCAACTGTTTTCTTTTTCATTACAATATCTTTTATATCACTATTATCTTTTTTATATTTGTTTATACTTGTTATAGCTAATACAATTGATTTAAACATATAATATCCAGCTATCACAAAACTTATGTAATTGATTATTTGTCCTAATTGCTCAAAATGTAGTTTTGCAATATAAATCATACTTAAATTTGCTGCCCCAAAAACTAAGGTTTCAACTCCTATCAATGCAATTTTTGATTTATCTTTTTTATATGATATTTCTAAAATAACTATACCTATGGCTAAAATTCCTAGAGTCATAATCTTCAAATCTTTTTCTAATGTTTCTATTTCAATGTTTTTGCTTCCCATTATAGCTATTATTAAATATAGAACCATAACCATAGCTATTCCAATATTAATTAATATTTCTTTGATTATATTTTTTTTCTGCTTTTTATCAACTTTGTTTTCTATAGCTTCCCTTATTTCCTTTAAGCTAATTGTATCATATTTATGTTCATCGCTATTTTCCGTTTTTTTCTCATACTCTTTATTTAATTCTTCATTATTGTCTTTATCAGCAGTTTTGGCTTCAACATTTTTTTCATCATTTTCAATTATGGTTTCATTGCTTTTACTTTTCTTAATTTCTCTATCATCAATTTTTACTTTTTGCTTAGTCTCTGACTTTTCTGGTAATTTTTCTGTAGTTTTGCTTGTTATTTTACTAGTTGTTTTTCTTGTTGTTTTCCCAGTTGTCTTACCAGCTGTTTTGCTTGTTGTTTTTTTGCTTGT
>CAMUZC010000017.1 GCA_947165105.1 uncultured Lachnospiraceae bacterium
ATGTATAATGCTCAGTTGATATATCAACGGTGCATACAACACCTTGTTATTTTCTTCTATCTACTTTATAAATAACATCAACTTCATCAGCCGTAGGTTCTTCCCATTTGCATTCCAGCTTTTTCATCAAACCTTCATCTAAATAAAAATCCGCCCCTCCATTACCATCTAATATTCTTTGATTTCTCTCTGTAATATTTTGCTTCCAAGTTTCATCATCAACAAATACATAATGAAGTTCGCAATCTATGCCATTGCTTCTATAGTATTCTCTTATTTCTTTTCTATCTTTTTTTGTCCATAAACCTCTCTCAAATATTACATTAGCACCTGCTTTTACAATTTCTCCAACTTTTCTAGTCAAATATTTATTTAATCTTTCAGAGAATTTATTATAAAACTCTCCTTGCTCGTTATTTATTAATTCAAAAGTTGCCTCATCTGGAGAAATTACTACAGCATTCAACTCTTGTTTTATTTTATTAGAATAAAAACTTTTGCCACTGCATATTTTTCCACATGTTATTATTACTTTTGCCACATTACCACTTCCTTTTTATTTATCATTGCACCAAAGATTATTATTCTAACCCTATTAATAAGAATCACTACAAATTTCAATGGTATTTCCTTCCGGATCAAATATATTAAAATAATAATATGGTTCTGTTATATTTACATACATTATTTCAGACATTTCACATATACCCAAATTTTTAATTCTTTTATATTCTTCATTTAAGTTTTCTGCATAAAAATTTAGAGTAATAATATTATTTTTCTTTTCTCCTCTATCAATATTAAAGTTCTTAATATATTCACTATTGAAGTTATCATTTAAATTTCCACTTTTTATTTTTTCTTCATCATATAACTTATTATATATTGATAGCTTATTTCCAAAATCAAATTCTACCCATCTATTTTGAGTATATACATTTTCCTTTTTTTGAAATACTTTTTCATAAAATGTTATAACTTCTTCAAATTTATCTGTTTCAATGTATGTACTATATAATTCCATCTTCTCACCTTCGTTTTTTATTTGCATTATATCATACTTTACATTTTTTACAACCTCTCAAGTATTATTTTTATTGGCTTCATAAGCCACTTATACTTTCATAAAAAGAAAAAAAATCCAGAAAATTTCAATAAACATATATAAAATATCCACAAAACATGATATAATACTGCATAAATAACTTAAGAAGGTGATAACAATCAAAAGAAGACTTAATATTTTTATAGACGAAAGCGGCGATTTTGGATTTGTAGATGGAAGTTCTGATTTATATGCAGTTTCATTTACAATACATGAAAGCGATAATTCAATAATCGATGATTTAAAATATTTAAATACTAGACTAGAAAAAGCTAATTACAATGGAATGATACACATGGCTGACTTAATTGCCAAGCGAGGAGATTATACGCGTTTTAACCTGAAACAAAGACAAAACATATTCTGGTCGATTTTTTATTTTTCCAAAAGAGTTAATGTTAAAATTCACACTGTGATAGCTGATAAAAGATTTAAAAATAATAAAGCTCAACTTAACCGAGAATTAGCAATGGAAATAAGTAATTTCTTTGAATCCATTAGTGACTATATGAACGAATTTGAAAAAGTTGTTGTTTATTACGATAATGGTCAAGAAGCATTAGGAGCAATTCTTGACACATTACTAATTACAAAAAATAATGTTGAACATAGAATTGAATTTAATCATAAAGAAAAGAGATTATTTCAAGTTTCTGATATGCTTACTTTTATAGATAAAATTGTCTATAAACATAAAAACAATATATCTTTAACAAATTCAGAAAAATACTTTTTCAGTGTGAAAGATATTTTAGGAATTATTAGACAATTAAAAAATAAAAGAATTTAAAAAAGCCATTCGTAAGAATGGCTTTTGCGACGCTCAGCGTCTACTCGGGTTTGGTCCTTGTGAGACCAAAGTAGAAATATATCTACATTAGATAGTATTCCTAATTTATATTATTATACACCCAAATATAAAAAAAGTACATAGTTTTTTTAAATTTTTCTATCTTGTTAACATTTTTTATATAGTAACGTACAGCACTCAACATGTGTAGGCGCGGTTGCAGTGTACTTTAACCATGTAT
The DNA here is from genome assembly GCA_947165105.1 of uncultured Lachnospiraceae bacterium. The sequence continues at coordinate 2,137 of CAMUZC010000017.1, forward strand.
AATGTTCCATAGATATGTTTCCTTCGCACACAACAACAAAATACCTACCTTACTCCTTCATCTAAAACTTTTGTTAGATCACCTTCAAAACCATAAATTTGCTTACACAAAGGTTGCTTACGTTTTCCTCCTGGAACAACTACTTTTTCCAAATCCTCATAAATACTATATAATCTAATACCGTATTTTTCCATTGTTTCAGTGCTTATTTCTTTAAATGCTGGACATGGCAATATAATTCCATCATACCTTATATCTAGCTTTTCTGTCCCTGCTGTGCACAAGTGTGATATTTTTCCATTTAGTGGAATTCCTATTCTAATTTTCCCACTAAAATGCTCTTTTTCTCTATTTAGTATCTCAGCAAATTCTTTTAATTCTTCTTGGCTAAGCATTAACTCTTCTTTGTATTCTCTTCCTCTACCTTGTGGTACAAAATTTAAAATACTTATATTTTCAACATTAGCAATTTCCAAACATTCGATTATATCTGAAAACTCTTTATAGTTTTGTTTCATGGGAACAAAATGTACGTCAACATTTAAATCTGCATTTCTAGCTCTTATAATTGAAGTCATCGCATATGTATTTGTTCTTTTTCTCCCCATTAAATCATTATCAATTTCTTCATTTACTGCTTGCCAATCAAATACAATTTTATCTAGTCCTAATTCTTTTAAATGCTCTAATTCCTCTTTTGATATTGATGTATATTCTCCTGGATTAAGATAGTGTTCATAATATGCTTTTACTTTTTGTTTTAAACGTTCATTCCATTGTTCGTATCGCTCTATTTCTTGCAAAGCTTTTTCGCATTTATTTTTTATATGCTCCACCATTTCTTTTGGTATTTCACTTAATCTTTTTATTCCACTAGTAAATACTACTGTTCTTAATCCATTATTTTTACAAAATTCAATCATCTTAAACAGATCTGGATGAAGAAATGGTTCACCACCGGAAATAGAAACTTCACCTATGCCACCATGATTTATAAAATGAATTATTGTTTTTTTGAATTGTTCTAAAGTTATTATTGTCTTTTTTTCTTTTGATGAATTTGAAGAGCAAAACTTGCATTTATTGGGACAAGTTTGTATTACTTCAAAACATAAATCTTTTAGCATTTTATTTCACCTCATTATATAACTCTTTATTAGCCTTTTAACTTAAGAATTGAAATCACTTCGCAATGGGGTGTGTGAGCACCGTTGCAGTGTCTTTTAACCACGTATAATGTTCAGTTGATATATAAACGGTGCATACAACACATTACTTATAATTACAATTTATCTATATACCCAAGACAGTAATAACATGAATAGAATAACTGCCCTATCAAATTATTTTCATTAAACTTTAGTTTATTAGCCTCAAATAAAGCCTTATCAATGGTTATAAATCCATTTAAAGGTATTCTGTTACTGTTAGAAATTATGTTATTACCATACTTTACAAGATGTTCATCAAATATTTTATCAAACCTTTCTTTATACTCACCATCATTAACTATAAATTTAGGTTGAAATACTTTTAATACTGTAAGTTTTTCATATTTTTTTGCCTCAATAAAATTAGAACAAAAATCTTTACCAAATACAATTTCATATATTTCTCTAAACAAAGAATGTATAATAGTTAACGAAGTGATATTAGCAATACTATCTCCAGAAGAAGCAGCTATTACTACTCTGCATCTAAAACTTCCATCTGGTAATATTTCCATTAAGTTTGCAAGACCACCTGTAGTCAAAATGGTTTCATTTCCTCTATTCATGTTGGCTTCACCGACAGTAATTGATAATGAATTTCCAACTTTAGAAATACTATATCTCGAATCATATTGATTCAATCTTTCAGATATTTTTTCAAGGTCTGCGTTGAAAACCTTAGCTTTTGTTTTTTCAATATTTTTGGTTATTAAAGAAAAACCAAAATCCACATATCCACATAAATTCTCCGGAATCATACCAGATAACTCAGATATATATATTTTATCTTCAACACTTTTAATATTATTTTGATTTTTTAAATACAGATTGTTCAATGTATTTGCATCTTTAACCCTATCAGATGATGAACCAACTCTATGATATATATGTCCTTCGTTTGTTATATATGGTGGATTTGGCCCTTCTTCAACTTTTATAACATATAGTTTTCTAGAATTACTAAGATTAAATTTTTTTATATCAAACTGTGGAGTTGGAAAAATCCCATTGCATACAGTTGTATTAATTCTTAATTCAGTCCACATATTGCTACACCCGACAATTTTTTTAGAATCATCAACACCCAAAAAAACATATCCACCAAATGAGTTAGCGAAAGCCGCCATTTCTTTCATTAATTGCTTAGGTCGTATATCTTCCTCCTTAAATTCTACAAAAAAAGTTTCATCATCTTCAACAGTATCTAAAAACTTTTCTATATCTTTTAATCTTAATCTGTCCCAAAATTTATTATTGATTCTAATCATACTGCTCCTTCTTTCAATTTATAAAGTATTTATTATTTCTAAAGAAGCGACTTTACCATCTAACATATTTTGGATAGGTTGTTTAATAAATGTAATATCTCTCAAATCTTCATCCATATTATTTAAAATATCATCTATGTTTACCCATTTAATATCCAAAATTTCTTCGGGATTTAATTTTATCTCTTCTTTAATAATCTTGGTAGTAAATATTATTTCAACTAAAACATCGTCTGGCATAACCTTATTTGCTACCGTAGCAATTCCTGTTGCTTCAACTTCGCAACCAGTTTCTTCTCTTATTTCACGAATTGCTCCTTCAATAATTGTTTCATTTGGATCAAGATGACCTGCTGGAAGGTTCCACTTGCCATAGCATCTTTTCTTTTTTTCCTGAACCATTAATACTTTTCCATCTTTTTCTATAATACCTCCAACAATTATTTGCATATCCTATCTACCTCTTTCTAAAAAAATAATTATCTGTATTATATCATATTATAATGTAAATTTAAACCCCTCAAATATTATTTTTGTTTGAATTTAATAGCATTTTCACAAAAAAAGAAAGCTTTTGCTTTCCTTTTGTGAATGTGTTTAAATTTTTTGGGTTGTATGCACGGTTGACATGTCAACCGTATACCACCCCTTTTCATATTTTTTTAAATTATCATCATTTTTTCTATTTTTTTGCCATTTTTAGGCTTATTTTTCTACCCTAGTTGCTATGTCGCAAATTCAGTATTTTCAATGGTTATCTCAATTTTAGAATTAAGCAGCACTCCACATGTGATGTAAACGGAAACATATCCACTGGCTGAACCTCTACCACCTCATACATCTCCTCCATCATCTTCAAATCCCTAACCATAGTCGCAGGATTACAACTAATATACACAACTCTACCAGTCTTCAACTTCATAATGTTTTTGATTGTCTTCTCATCCAACCCTCTTCTAGGAGGATCAACAATAATAACATCCGGCTTAATTTTCTCTTTCTTAATCAACTCATCAAAAGCCTCTTCAACATCCCCGCAAATAAACTCTACATTATCAATATCATTCAAATTAGCATTAATTCTTGCATCCTCAATAGCTTGTTTTACAATCTCAATTCCATAGACCTTTTTCGCATATTTAGAAGCAAAAATTCCTATTGTACCAACTCCACAGTACAAATCGCAAACAATATCATTTTCAGTAATATTCGCATTTTCAATAGCAATATTATACAAAGCTTCTGCTTGAATTGGATTAACTTGATAGAATGACATAGGTGAAATTTTAAAAATGTAATCTCCTAATCTGTCTGTAATATACCCTCTTCCAACAATTGCTTCGTTTTTATCTCCCATAATTACATTAGTATTTTTCATATTAATGCTTTTAACAACTGTTCTAACTTCTGGGAATTTATCAATAATATTGTTAGCAAGTGTTAGCTCGTGAGGCATCTCTTTGCCATTTATAACTATTATAACCATTATCTCATTTGTTTGAATTCCAACCTTTGTTATAATGTGTCTAACTAATCCTTTTCCAGTTCTCTCGTTATATACGCTGATTTTAAACTTAGCCATTTCACTTAATATAAACTCCGCTATTTCTGAAGATATTTTCTTTTGAATTTGACATTCTTTTAATGGAATAATCTCATGAGTTCTTTTAGCAAATACCCCAAATACTGGCTTTCCGTTCTTATCTGTTCCAACAGGATATTGTGCTTTATTTCTGTAATTGTATGGATTTCCCATTCCTAAAACTTTTTTAACTTCCACTTTATTAGCTAAAGTTTTATTTATTAAATTTTGAACCTTTTCTTGCTTGATATCTAATGTTTTATCATAATCAATGTGACGCATGCTACATCCACCACATCTTTTATATGAATCACAATCAGGATCACATCTAAACTCAGATTTTTGGATAATTTCTACAATCTTTGCAAATGCATGAGATGCTGTTGTTTTTAAAATTAAGATTTTACATTTTTCACCTTTTATTGCACCTTCAACAAATACTGTGTAATTATTAATTTTTGCAATTCCTTCTCCTTCAAATCCATTATCGATTATTTCTACTATATACTCTTCGTTTTTCTTAATTGGTATATCCATATATAAATCCCCTCTACTTTATAAATCTGGAGCTCTTAAAATCTTTTGAACATTCATTCCCCAATTAGTCTTAACTGGTGCTGCTTTTTGTAATAATGGTCTGTTACCTGCATCATATTGTCTTCCTCTGCCCCCATAAATAGCTATATGTCCATTATAGCATAATATGTCTCCTGGCTGAATATCTTTTTTGTCAACTTCTTTCCATCCTTTTTGAGTTAAATATCTTATTAAATTATTTGCTCCGTTTAAATAATTATCTATATGTTCTTGTTTTGATAAATATCCTAATTCTTGTAATACCCATGATACATATGTTGCACAACATGTGTTATGATGTCCTGTTTTTGATTCTTCAAATGTGGAATTTAATCCGCATTCACCATCATGATTGCATCTATGGTCATATGTACAATATCCATAATTATTTTCTCTCATATAATCATGTATTTCTTTTGCTTTGATGGAAACTTTATTTTCAATTACTGGCTCATCATAAAGAACATTATCGAGAACCGTAGTATATCTTTCCAACAAAAAAAATCCAACAACGAATGCTGTTATTACTAAATATATAATTAAAATTATTTTTAGTATTTTCATTGGACAACCCCATTTCCATAATCAATATTCTATATTATATCATATATTTTCAAATAAGCAAAGAATTTTAAATCGGGGACGGTCCTTTTTTAAAATTTCAAAAAAAGGACCGTCCCCAATTTAAAAAATTTAATTAGCCTTATCTCTATATACCTTAATCATATCCTTAAAACTCATCTTGCTACCATAATTCAAAATAGCATTAGAATAAATCTTAATAGCAATTTTAGCAATTACAATACTTGTAATAATTAACACTCCAATAGAAATAGCAATATCTTTTGGCTCAGCCAATCCCATCATAATTCTTAAAGGCATGCAGAATGGTGATGAAATAGGTAAAATTGAAGCGATTGCATTTAAATTACTTGTTGGATTCATCATAGTAAAGTAAGCTAGATAAAAACCTACAACAGAAATTATTGCAACAGGCATGTTTGCTGACTGAATATCTTCTGGTTTGCTTACAGTTGATCCTGTTAATGCATATAATAATGCATATGCTAAATAACCTAATATAAAATAAACTATTGTAATAATTCCAAGTGCTGGTGTTATATTAGACATATCTAGCACTGAGTTTAGTAATTCTGGTTCTAAGAAAGCTTTTGCACTTGCTAAAGCTGTTCCAACAATTACTATAAGCTGTGCTAATCCAACTAAACCAATACCAATAGTTTTACCAAGCACTATAGTTCTAGGGCTTGTTGATGTCACAAGCGTTTCCATTATTTTTGATGTTTTTTCAGTTGTAATTGAACTTGAAACTTGATATGCACAGAAGTAAATTGCGAAGAACAATACCATAGATAAAAGCATCATTATAAGCACATTACCTTTTGCTTCTTTTTCAGCTGTTTGCTCTAAACTAAACTCAAAATTTGGTGTAATTGATTTTAATTGTTCTTCATTTAATCCTAATTTACTAATTTGCATATTCATATATAATGCATTCATTCCAGCAACAATATCTTCTGGAACGTCTCCCATCATTGTTGTATTTTCTACAATATATCTCATCTTAATATTATTGTCTTGTTTTTCAACAATGATTGCTGAATCAATTTCGTCTTTTTCAATTTTTTCTTTTATTTCATCATAAGAATTTTTTGTAATCTCTATTTCATAATCTAAATTCAAACTTTTAATTACATCCAAATTACCATCAAAAACATCTTCGCTATCAGCAATTAACAACTTTTCTGTTGATGATTCATTTCCTTTAAACTTCTTTATTAAATTTGGAACATTAAATCCAACAACTATAAACACTAAAATAATTAAAGTTGAGATAATAAAAGACTTTCTCTTAACCATTTCTTTAATTGTAAATTTCATTACTGTTAAAATATCCTTCATTCTACTCACCCACCTTTTCTATAAAAATATCATTCAATGTTGGTTTCATAATCTCGAATTTATTTACTTTTATTCCTTGTGAAACCACTTTATTTAATAGCTCGTGGGCTTTTTCTTCTCCATCAATTCTAATTGTATATTCAGTTCCAACAGTATTTTCAATGTTCATCTCTAAACTGTTAATTATATTATCAATATTTTGATTAGCAGATATCTTCATTCTATTTACAGGGTATGTTTCTTTTATTTCTTTTAAATTACCTTGTAACACAGTTTTACCTCTATTTAAAATCAAAATATCCTCACAAAATTCTTCAATTGTTGCCATTTGATGTGCAGACATAATTACATATTTTCCATCTTTTACTAATCCTATAATTATATCTTTTAAAATTCCAGTATTTACAGGATCTAGGCCACTAAATGGTTCATCTAAAATAACAAGTTCTGGATTATGAATAATTGCAGTCATAAATTGAATTTTTTGTTGATTTCCTTTTGATAATTTTTCAGCTGTCATTTGCAAATATTCTTCAACTTTTAATTCTTTAGCCCATTTTTTTATTGAGGCATCAGCACTTTGTTTATCCATTCCTTTTAATTCAGCAAAATACATTAATTGGTCATATATCTTTGTTTTTGGATATACACCTCTTTCTTCTGGTAAATACCCAAAGTTAACACTTTTTCTATTAACCTCTTTACCATTCCATGTAATTGTTCCAGAATCCTTTTTTAAGATTCCTAAAATCATTCTAATTGTAGTTGTTTTACCTGCACCATTTGTTCCTAAAAGCCCATATACTCCTGGTTTGCTAAGTTCTAATGATATGTTGTCTACTGCTTTTTTTCCTACAAATGATTTAGATACATTTTTTAAGATTAAACTCATTTTTGGCTCCTCCCTTTTTTATTAATGTAGTATTATCTTATTTATCTTTTAAAAAGAAACTTAAAACAACACATACAGCCATTAAAATAGTTGTTACTATTAACAACCAGTCTATTTTCAAAAGCAAACATAATAACATTAATATAAATTCTATTGTTATAATCACTTTCATTATAATATCTTTTTTCATGTTTTCTCCTCCTTCTTTAAATATTTATATTATTATTTATTTTCTTTTACTAATTATAAAATAGCTCATAAGATATATTAAAGTATCTATTCCAACAAATGCGGTTAATATCATTCCTTCTTTTTCTAATCCTAATAAATATAGAACAATGCCAGCTATTGCAGCAATTACAGTAGTTATTCTGAAAGTAATTCCACTTGCTTCGTTATTTATTGCAATTAATCTTTCATCTTGTAATTTATTAACCATCTCTTGGCCTTTATCAGCACCAGATATTGCATATATAGTTTTAATAAAAATAAACATTCCAACTACAATTAAACCACTAGAAACGCCAGTAATATAATCTATCTTATTCTCATTAAATACATTTTTAAATATAAGTGTAGAAAATAAGATAACAATCCCCAGTAGTATTACTATAACAGAAGCCATAATCTTCTTTTTAATCTCTTTATTCATAACTTATTCCTCCTCACAAAAAAATACCTCTTCAATTGATTTATTAAAGTGCCTAGAAATTTTAAATGCTAACATAATTGATGGGTTATATTTTCCCTTTTCTATTGAGATTATAGTTTGTCTAGAAACGCCAACACAATGTGCTAATTCTTCTTGTTTTTCATTTCTTGATTTTCTTAATTCTTCAACCAAATTTTTCAAACTATCACTATCCTTTTTAATGTAATGTTACATTTACTTGATTATATTTCTTTTTTTATTGAATGTCAAGTTTGTTTGACATCTTTATAAAAAAACAGAAAATAATATAATAAAATTAAAAATTTATGAAATAATTTTTCAATTGTCTTGACAACTTATAATTATTTGTGGTAATATTAATTTTGTAATGCGGATGTGGCGGAATTGGCAGACGCGCTGGTCTTAGGAACCAGTGTCAACGACGTGGGGGTTCAAGTCCCTTCATCCGCACCATAGGAAGTTTTCGTCAAACTTTTTTAATCTTGAAACTAGTGAGTTTCGAGATTAAAAAAAATGACGAACACAAAAATCGAAAGATCAATTCGTAAGAGTTGATTTTTTTTGTATGCTAAAAAAAATTGAAAGGAAATTGCAAAACCAAAAGAAAAAAATAGAGAACTTTTTTATTTTACATAAATCATTATATAATGCTTGAAATTCAACAAATTTTGTGATATGATATATAAAATTTTATGGAGGTGTTAGTATGATTAACATTTATGATTGGTCATACGCTATCGAAAAAAACATAGTCCGGATAACATTCAATCAACCATTAGCCAATAAAATTATCATTGTAGCAAACGTATTTAAAGCTCAATTAATCACAAACATCAAGTGTGAAGAAAATGAACTTTATTTTGGATTTAAAAATGCTATAATAGCTAATGATTTTGTTGCTGCTCTTGTCGAAAAATATCCAAATATTTTCACACTGAAGAACAATTGGGATATTTCTCAGACGGCCAATACCACTGTATCATTTTCCTGCTTGGTAGATTCCAATACTAGTGTTGTAGAAGAAATAGTTACCTCTATGTTTGATGATTTCAAAACTATTACTTCTATGACTAACAAAAAAGTATCTAACTTTGAATTAAACATTGATTCTTCTGTTGGATATATGAATTTTGATATCGTTTTCTCTACGCAGGACAATGCAAAGAACTTTATTCACGACTATAATCGATTCAAAAAGTAATCACCAAAGCCAGCAATTCATTTTTTGCTGGCTTATCTTTTTATATTACTAAAATATTCCTTGTTTCCATTTTAAATACAAATATATTTTTCTTATAAGTTGTACTTTTTCTCTATTAGTTCTAAAGCTTTTTTTACATCATATTCCTCGGTAATATTAATATTGCATGCTTTAATATATGCTAACATCTCATTTTTCACTTTATTTATTTCTATAATTGATTTTCCTTCGAAATCATTAACATTTTCATATTCAATTAAAGTTCCTAGATTTTCAACTATCTGAAAAGCAAATTCATTTCCGTTTTTTTCATATACAATCACATGATATTTCACTTCAATAAGATTGTAAAAACCTAAACATTTAAATAAACTCTCTGCTTTTTCCAAATCATCACAATTTAAATTTACTTTTTGTTCAGAAACAACATCTCCTTTATTATCTAATTCTTTATTCTTATAAGTAATCTTTTTAATCTCTTTTCCATCTAATTTTAAATTCCTCAATAATACTGAATGTTTCAAGAATTCTTGTACATTTTCTTTTTTCATTTCAATATCTAAATTTGATAAATATATATCATCAATATCACTTTCTCGTATTTTTTTAAATCCTTCATTTTCTAATTTACCAATGGCATCTTCCATTTTTTCAGTCAATCTGACTGTAATTTCTATCTGTTTCATTTTGTTCCTCCTCTTATATTTTTTATATTATACAACAAAAAAAGGAAAATTTAAATACTTAAATTTTCCTTTTTTGTCCAATTAGGATCAGCAATTTTTACGTTTAGATTTTTTCGATTTTTTTAATTACGATTGTTCTTGAATTGAAACTGAAAGTATCTCCTACATGCTTTCCAATCATAGCCTGTGCAAGAGGTGCATCACAAGCAAGAACACAACTTTTTAAATCGCCCTCTGTACTTCCAAGAATAGTAAACTTCTTTTCTGCACCCTCCATAGTAAAGGTTACAACTGCTCCGACAATAACGGTTGTGCCATCAAATTCCTGATACTCAGGTGTATCTTCAATGATAACAGCCTCTTTAATCTTCCAGTAAATTTTTTCCTTCTGTGCGGGCAAAGTGTGCATAGCTTTTACGCGAAGTTCCATGAACTCAGGATTCTCACGCAAGTCGTTGTCACGCTTGGCACTTTCACCCATTTCGTTAAGTGTTTTCTGGATTTCGGCATCAATAGCCTTAAACTCAGTTTTAAGCTTAACTAAGCCAGCTCTCGAAATCAGTTCGTTTTTCATGATGAAATCTCTCCTTCGTACTCTGTTTTTAGTTTTAAACGAACAGCCATAACAATTTTCCCATAATTGTTTTGACCATCATTATTAGGACCGCAGCCCCAATAATTTTCCTTAACAGTAGCTTCAACAATATATGCATCACCAGTTGCCAACAATTTTTTTAGAATTTGTCCATTCTGTTTAAACTTGAAGTAAACTGCCTCAAACATAACTTGTTGCTTTATCAGCTCCCAATCTTCTCTCAAATGATACATCCTGTTTCTTCCAATATTGGATGCTTCTTTGGGTGTTGGAGCATCAACAATTAGCTGTCTTACAGCGGGATCTAAAAACTTATGCGCCTGATAATAGTGCTCAGAGGTTTTCCAATAAATGTTGTCTTTGTAGAAACCATGGTTAGAATATGTTGCTAAATACCCTAAAGGTCCGAATTCCTTATAGAAACGAATTTCATTCATTCCTTCTTTGACCTGGAATAAGATACTTTTCTTTTAAGTCTGACATCTTATAGATTTCATCTGTTTGTTCTTCTAATTTGATTACAAATCTATAAGACACCTGCCCCTTTTCACTTGCAGTATCAAACATATTAAGTCGTTCTATTACAATAGAATTATCATAATCACAACTTAATCTCCAGGCTACACCTTCCTGAGTCATTTTGCTATTATGCATACCATAGTTTCTTTCGTGGGTAGGAGTTAATGGTTCATTTTCTTTGTTAGTTAAACCGCAAAATTCACTTATTGCTCTACCAAGATTACAAATAATCCCTGTATCAATAGAAAATTTGCAGTCAAATAACAAATTAGCGTCATATCCTGCTTGCTGCAAAACACTTATATACGCATTAATCATAGGTAAAACTTCATTTATGATGTACTCATATTTTTCAAGTTTTCCTATGTTTTTGTACGCATGTGCTGTTTTCTTACAAAGTTCTAGAACGCTATAAACATCGGCCCATGTGGCATTAGGAAATGCATCCAAGCTTCTCAAACCTATTGATTTTTTATAAGAAATCAATGCATTCAAGAAGAATCTCTCGGTAATAATATATCCAGACATTGTCCTGTCTTCAGTTTTGGGATATATGTTTATACCAAAATTTCCATTCTCGGTTATGCTTGGGTTAATAGTATAGTACTCTCCATCATAGTTTCTCATAAGATAAACTTCAGACAGACTATAATCCTTACCCAAACTGTTTCCTATAATGATGAACTTGTGTGCAATTCGCTTAACTTCTTCAATATCCTTGACCGCTGCATATAAATCAATACTAAAAAACATTTGAGGTTCTTCTGTAAGACTTATGCTGTGATCATATGGATCCTTGATTTTTGATTCATGCAGTTCAATTTGCTTTTTTTCAGATATCCACAAATAATTTCCTGTACAGATAACCATATGTGATAACACCTCTGTAATATATACATCGGTAATTTTCACCAATGGCTTATAGCGGATTTCAACACAAGCCTCTCTGCTACCTGAACCAAATTCTTCGAAGTAGGGTTTGTAAATTTCAAGAAAATTTGCCATATCTAGCATATAGTCAAATTGACTAAATTTCTCGTTTTTACATTCCCAACCAATTTCGTATGGTGTAAAAGATAATCTTACACCACCTACCCCTTTTGATTCGTTCTTACTAATTCTCTGATGCATCTTGTTAAGTTCTTCGTTGTGTCTACTAAAACTTACTGAAGAAATTCTTGTAGTGACACCCAATTCTCTCATTAGGAGATTGATGAACTTGTCTAAATACGGATAATTTCCAACATCATTGTCCAGATATGGAAATACAACCGAATTCCTGTGTTCTTTCCTGTCGTAAGTTATTATAGACATACTAGTGTCTTTCTGCGGAGATGAATACTTTAATGCTGCAATTGTATTTCTAAGTCTAGCTTCTGTCCAAAACTCGACTTTAGAATCGGCAAACTTGCTACATATTTTGCATGCATTTAAACATCCTACCTGAGGTTGCAAGTGACGAAGTTTAGAGAAAAATTCTTCTGGCATATTTTTGAACACGGCAATTAATTTTTTCCGCTCCAGATAATCCAGCTCAGAGATTTCTCTTTCATCACTTAACAAAAATTCCGTTTTCGTCAAGATTATCATTCCTTTCTAAGAATTTCATCGTACAGTTTCATGATATTTGATTCAATATTTTTATTAGTATTGTCAAAAAAGATTGTCCTCTCTTTATCCAATAAATCATTGAATCTTACCAAGAAACTATTTCTTGTTTTGGAATCATCTAATAACTTATCGAGTGTTGACTTTCCCCTTTCTGAAATCCTTTGTTCTCTGACACTTTCATCAATAGAAACAAAAATCGTCAAATCTGGTTTTAGAATACCGTAACTTGAATAATCTAAATCTACATCAAGACCTGCAACCTGATGAGAAACAATAGTGTCAATTAGATACCGTACACAATACACATTTTTGTTTTTATAATCATAAGACTTTTTTATCTTATCAGACATGTATATGACTGATGATAAATAAAACAAATAATGAGCTAATTGTGATGTTTCTCTCACCTCAGTGTCTATTCTGTCTCTTCCTGAAAATTCAATACTAGGAGTTTTCAACACAACAGATCCATTGTCTATTTTGTTTAACTCTTTAGCCACCGTACTTGTACCAGAACCATCTAAACCTGTAATTACTATAAACATTGTCATCTCTCCTTATAAAATCAATTTAAATTTTATAAATAAAAACAAGTTTGATATGTATTATATCACCAACCTTCAAAAAAAACAAGTATTTTGTCAATTTTTTATGTTGCCTTGCACTTTTTCGAAATCATCTTGCAAAATTCATAAAGTTATGTTAAATTAACAGTAGTAAATTGAATTTAAAAATTAATAAATAAATGTGAGATTTTTCGTAAACCCGTTGTGGAATCGCACCAAAAAGAAGTTATCGAACCGATAACTTCTTTTTTTATTTTCTTAATTTATAAATTCTTCCATATAACCCTACAACAATAAACTTCAAAAACTGTCCAACAAATAAAGCAAACACAGCACCTTTCCAATCTGCAATTGCACCAACTAAAACAGCAAAAATTGCATATAATATACTTCCTACAAGCGACTTCAACGATCCCATACTACTTCTATATTCATCTTTATACAAACTTTGTGAAATATCATTTTTAGCGACATCTGTTGGAAATACTGAATTTGTAACCATTATAAATGGAGAGAATATATTATTCATCAGCAAGCTTACCCAATTTGATACAATGCTAAATACATTGGAAAAAATAATTAATTTCTCATTTACCCATTTCTTTAGTATCTTTCCACTAAACCAACTTCCAAAAAAAGCTCCAATATTAGCTAAAATTCCTGGTATTCCAACAGCCCATATAGGCCATACCATTTTGTAAAACTCACTTCTAAATTGAAATGTTGCCTCTCCTATCCCATCTGAAATTCCATCTGCTATAATTTGTCTTTTTAAAACCTTGTTATTCTTCACTAGTTTTACTACATTCTTCACCTGTGCTAAAACATTTTCATCTTCGTTTGAATATCTTTTTACATCTTTTAATCTAACTGATAAAATCACTTCAAAAATCCTTGGAATTACTGAAATAATCATCAGCATCCTTATTGATGTAAAATATGCTACAACCGCTCCTAGCACTGTACTTAATATTCCTGCCATATAATACATTGAATTCGTTTTGCCTAAATAATGCTTATACTCACTCTCTTTTCCCTCTTCTTTTAATGTATCATATATAAAAGCATTGTTATTTCCACTAAAAAACGCTCTTTCTAATCCTTCAAAAATCGCTGCAAATATTAATCCTACATATGAACCAGTTACAGCTAGAATTACTGCATATATTAATGAATTAATACATCCCATAATAACTGTATTTTTTCTTCCAATTTTATCTGCTATTATTCCTGTTGGAAATTCGAAAATTGCGCTTGCTATCATTGTTATGCTGAATATGCTCATTCCTAACATCATTGAATTTGATATTTGTGAGTAGTATATTATTGCAAATGCACCATATAATTTGAAGTCCATCAAAAGGTTTAATAGGCCCATTGTTCTTATATTTGTTTTTACAACATTTTTTTCTGGGAAATGGGGACGGTTCGGATTTTCCAAACCACTTTTTTCTTTAGTGCTTCCGTCTTTTTTTAAATATTCTTTCATTCTCAGTTCTCCTTATTTTTGATTTATTTAGTTATTCCGCTCCTATAAGTGATTTCAAATCAAAAATATATAACCTCAAATGTTTTTATTTAACACTGAATATTTTAATATTTCTTAATTTAAAACCACTCTCATGTTACTTTTAATCATAATTATCACTCCCTTCGTATGTATTAATGATACTATGTTTTTATGTAAATGTCAATTTAACAAATTAAATATTGTATGTTGAAATAAGTTTATTAAGATAAAAAACAGAAGCTATCAACTCTGATAGCTTCTGTTTTAGGTCATTCATTATAATCACTCTCAACAGCAATTTTACTAATAGCCTTCCAACCTGCAGATTTTAAAAATCTTTCGTATTCCCTATTGTCTATTGGATGTTCCCAAGCTTTCAGTTCCTCTGCTTTTTGACTAGATGAACCGCGAGTCATAATATAGACTCCTGTAACAAACCAAATAGTTATTCCTGTAAATATCAATATCCATGCAATCATATGCTTCCTCCTTTTAGTAAGAATCTAGCTAAAAGTTCTGAACATTCTCTATACCAAGATAATTCCTAAGCAAAAAGAAAAATGCATACACATTATATTCGGAACCAATTTCAATAGTAAACTGAGAATGATCCTGTTCGTAGCTGCCATAGATTTTGTCTTCGGGAAATCCTTCACAACAATAACGATTTACAACTTTCTTTGGATCAAAAAGTCCCATAAAGTCAAAATCCAATGGTTTTTCAGACTTCACAGAAATCTTCCAGTCATAAATATTGCACCTAAGCACAAACTCTATGCCAAGGTCTTCACGGGTAATCTGAAATACAGGTAACTTTACTGATTTAGAATAATGATGAGAAATTACCATAGGTTCATCATGTTCATCCCAGCCCAAATCCGCAAAAACCAACCTATCGGAGATTACATCCCGAACAAAGCAAACTTGTTCACCCTGTGCTTTTCTATAAATGAGTGTCTCTCTTGGTTCATTTACCCGTATCCATGCCGTAACATCAACAGGTAAATTCTTGTCGTAGTAATCCTGCAAATATGAAAGAACATCCGCATCTGTATAACCAAGATCTTTTTCATAATCATCAGGATTAAAATCCTTAACATACTTCTTCATGTCTTCAAGAATTGCGTAGTGTACTTTTCTTTTCATTATGATTTCCTCCTAAATTATTAGGTTTTTAAGTGACGCTCTCACTTTTTATTACGATTTTGTTAGCACCTGACCTTTACTAACTCCTACTATATCAACTGGTTCTTGACCAGATTTAATGCTTATATACTATCACATTTTTATGCAAATGTAAATATTTATTAATTGCTACACTAAAACATACTCAATAATTTTTCCATAGAAAAAGCTCTCATATAAAAATGAGAGCTTTTTAATATTATCAGTCATCATCAAAAACTTCATAAGTTGTCTCAACTTCTCTTATTTCGCAAAATTCAACCATATCTCCTAGAATGAAAAAAATAAAATCCAAGAAAAGCAATCCTAATTCCATTCCAATTGCGTCTCCAAAATAAACAAAGGATGCAATAGCTGTCATTACAAAAAAACTCATCCAAACTTTAGAAGATGCTTTTATGGAATAATGTCCATCACTCATGCCACATTTTGCAATTACAATAATTAAGTTAGCAATCTCAGTTATTATAACTGCAGCTACTGTAATTGCAATTATTTGCATATCAAAGTCTTCGTATTTTGTTTTAAATGATTCGTTTTTATAATACATGACGAAATAAAAAAATCCCAGAGTACATATTATAAAACTGATAACATTGATACAGTACCGTAAAATATTAGATACTTTCATAAATGACAACCTCCTTAAATTTCTTGCCATTATCTGTTTTCCCTTTCGGGAGTCGGCACTTTGCACGACCTATACGATATATATTATAACATAATTTACATAATATTTCAAATTGATCTCATCTTATCAAGAGGATAAAAGAAAAAAAGCTCTCATTATGAGAGCTTTTTCTTTTATCATTCTTCATTTTTAACCTTAATATATTCGAACATCCCTTGAACCGCTACTTCAATTTCTTCAATTCCTGGTTCTCTTATTACCATCTTCTGCAAAAAATCACATTTTCCAGTAGCCCAAAGTAAGAATGTAACAAATACACTAACTACACACCAAATGATTTTTAAAACAATCCAAGGAATAAAGAGTATTCCAAGCATACATATTGTAATTAGTACCAGCACAACTGCAATAATTGTAGAACCACATCTAATTGAAATTGAATTCATTTGTCTTACTTCATTACAATCAAGTGTTACTTTTTCATGTATATCCCAATAATTCAAAACCTTATGTTCTGCAGCATGATATTTAAATATCTGTTCATTCTTAGGATTAACAGCCCGAATAAGATATCTTGTAATTATTGCCAGCCAAATAAAAGCAAAAAAAGATAATACTTTTATCCTATAGTCTCCAAAATTTTCTATAAAAGGTTTTACAATTAAATACATTATTGTAAAAAATAGAGCTAATAGCCTATCACTAATTTTGAACTTTTCTTTCTGATTTATTATATTTGACTGCACTATACTAATTTCACCATTCTCATTTCTACTAGCACATATTGTAATGTTCTTTTTATTGATATAAAAATCAATTCCATCAATTCTTGCCTTTGCCTCTGCAACATTCATTATAAACCCTCCTTATTATAGAAAGTTTAAAAATTTGTTAGCACCTGACCTTTACTAACTCCTACTATATCAACTGGTACTTGACCAGATTAAAATTATAATGGTTAAATATTATCATGCTTTTATGTAAATGTCAATTTTCATTACTATTTATATTTCTTCCCTTTAACCAATCCAATAAAAATTCAAATTCCTCATAATGATTCATAAAAAACTTATCTTCTTTCATTAATTCATTAATTTCTTCAGCAGAAAACCAATGCACTGATGTAACCTCCTCTTCTTGAAGCTTTAATTCTTCAATATTAGGTATATCCATCTTTATATAATAATCATCCCAAAATACTTTTTCAGAATCTGACCTTCCACCATAGTATAGTACTAAATCTTGAGGATTTACATCTACTCCTATTTCTTCCTTTATTTCTGTAATTATACCTTGAAGGCTTGTTTCTCCTGATTTTGGATGTCCACCGGTTGTGGCATATTTGCCATTTTTTCTTTCACTTCTTTTTTGTATCAAAAATTTTCCTTCTGAATTCTGTATAAAAACTAAAACTACATTTATGTATTTCCCTTCAGGAATTTCCTCTCCCTTGTATATTGTCTCTCCTGTTAAATTTCTATTTTTATCATATAAATCTCTTTTTTCAATCTCACCCATCTCGCTATACTCCTTCCACGTTCCCCTGTTTTAAAAATTTAAAATTATCTACATCCAAATTTTAATTCAACAAATCCGATTTTTCTCCAATATAAAATACATCCAATTTGCTCATAGCTCTTGTAATTGTAACATATAATAACTTAATATCCAAGCTACTATTAGTATATTTTTCATTGTTAGCATTTGCAATAATTACACAATCAAACTCTAATCCTTTTGCTAGATATGATGGAACAATTGAAATTCCGGCATTATATTCCGAGTCTTTACCTTGAATTAATTTTACATCATTTCTTATTTTGCTAAGATTCTTCTGAAGTTCCTTACATTCACTCATATCTTTTCCAATGATTGCTATTGATTTGTAATTATTATCAAGATACTCATTAATCCTCTCATTTACCGCTTCTACTAGATCTTTCATATTCTCTTTTTTCTGAATATTAATTGAGTCTTTCCTATCAATAACTGGTTCTCCTAGCACAATAAATTCTTTTTCATAATCTGGCAATTTGCTTATTACCGAATTTGCAACATCCATTATTTCCTTTGTTGTTCTGTATGTTTTCTTCAAAGTCGTATATGTCGCATCAACATCTGAAAACTCAACATCTATAAATCTTTGCCAGTTCTCAATTCCTCTGTAATAATGAACCCCTTGGGCTATATCTCCTAAAATTGTCATAGAATTACTATTTAAAATTGTTTTCAAAACATCAAACTGAAACTCTCCATAATCCTGCGCCTCATCTATTACAACATGCTTCACTCTTGCCTTTTCTTTTATTCCGTTAATTTTATATTGAAGATACATAAGTGGTGCCAAATCCTCAAATGCAATTTCGTTTTTACTTAGATTTTCAAGTGTTGATTGTTTTAGATATTCT
>CAMUZC010000018.1 GCA_947165105.1 uncultured Lachnospiraceae bacterium
CCAAGCGGTAAGGCATCAGACTTTGACTCTGACATGCGCTAGTTCGAATCTAGCCAGCCCAACCAAAAAGACGTAGTTATTTATAAACTACGTTCTTTTTTATGGTTAAAGTTGCTTTTTATGTAAATTTATGCTATAATTAGAATGAGCTCTAGGATGGAGTGAAAATTTTTTTTGGAGGTAATCTACAATGGCAAACATCAGTGAAATCAAAAATTTAAATGACAACGGTGACTACACAGTAGGCGTAAATGCCGATGGAGAGACAAAGATCTTCGTTAACAGAGATGATGAGTACATCCTTAACGAACGGTATTGTGTAATCTCTCGCGCAAAGAGTCTTAAGGAAGCAGAAGTGGCTGAAAAAAAGAAGTATAAAAATACTTGCTTTTGCGTAGTTGTAGTAAACTATAACGGAGTTGCTAAAATTAAGATCCTTAAACGTGTTGGGGTTATGAATAATGCCCCAATTGGTACTGTTGCCATATGCAAGCGTCGCCGTGATGCCAAAAGGCATATGAACAAGTTAAGAAGAGAGAATGAAAATATCGAAGTTTTAGTAAAGACGGCATAACTCCAAAAAGGGAGCAGTTCAGACTGAACTGCTCTTTTTCTATGGAAAAAGAAATAGCAAGCCAAAAAGGCTTGCTAAAAACATCAATCATCGATAACTGCATTTCTGTTCCAGTGATAGAAACAGATGCATTCTCGATGCTCTGGAGAAACTTCAAGTAATTGTTCAATTCCGTAGCCATTCGGATATTTGCTTTCTAAATATGTATAGAGCTTAGAATATGTACAATCTTTTGTGCATGTATCAAAGTGCATTTTTAAATAATTCTTAAAATTTACAAGCTTTGAATCACATTGTACGAGGTGCTCTAACATATTCCGATAGCTACGATCGCAATCATGACAGTTGCAAAAATATTTATCTGCCATAGTATCGGTCCTCCCTTTTGTTCTATTGATAAAATATATTATACAACAAAACTAAATAAAATTCAAGAATAATAGTAAATGTAATAATACAAAAATAAAAAGCTAAGGTAATATAGAACCTTAGCTTTTTTAGCTTTAGCAGCATCCTCTACCATTACCACCGCAACAGCAGATAATTAATATGAATAATATAATTATCCAGCAGCAGTCATCACCAAATCCGAAACCACATCCGCATCCTCTGTTTTCTGGCATAAAAATTCCCCCCTTTCTAAAAGTTAAGAAAATTTCTAATTAGTTGCATCCACAACCACAATCATTGTTGTTTCCACAACAGCAGAAAAGAAGTAAGAATAAAATAATGAACCATAAGATTTCACTATTATTACAACAATTTCCCATAATTGTACCTCCTAAAAAAGAACTTCGTTTTTGTTCTTTTGTATGGTATATAGTATTCAAAATTAAAAAAAGTGTTAATAAATTTAAAAAAATGTCTATACAAATTTCGGCAATTAGTGATATAATTTCAAAAACAAAAGATTTTTTGGAGGAAGTTAAATGGGGAACATAGTATTATTAGATGATTTAACAATAAACAAAATAGCTGCAGGAGAAGTAATTGAAAGACCTGCATCAGTTGTAAAAGAAGTAGTAGAAAATTCAATAGATGCGGGAGCTGATAATATATCTGTTGAAATAAGAAATGGTGGAATATCATATATAAGAATAACTGATAATGGAAAGGGAATTGCAGCAGACGATTTAGAAATTGCATTTGAAAGACATGCAACAAGTAAAATTAGAAAAGCTGAAGATTTAGAAACAGTTAAATCTATGGGATTCAGAGGAGAAGCTTTAGCTAGTATTGCTGCTATTGCGAGAGTTGAATTAGTTACTAAAACTGAAGAAGATGTAGTTGGTCATAAAATAATTGTTGAAGGTGGAAAAATTATTTCTAAAGAAGAAACTGGGTGCCCAAAAGGGACAAGTATTACAATAGAAAATTTATTTTATAATACACCTGTAAGATATAAATTTTTGAAGAAAGATTTCACAGAATCTGGTTACATAGAAGATGCTATTACAAGAATAGCTTTAGTAAATCCTAATATAGCTATAAAATATGTAAATGCAGGAAAAACAATAATTCAAACATCTGGAAATGGTAATATAAAAGATGTAGTATATGGCATTTATGGAAAAGATATTGCTGAAAATATAATGAATGTAGAATACTATTTTGAAGATATGGCTGTAAAAGGTGTAATTGGAAATCCAAATATTGCACGTTCAAATAGATCGAATCAATTATTTTTTGTTAATAAAAGATATGTAAAAGATAAAACTTTAACTTCAGCTGCTGAACAAGCATTTAAGGGAATTTTACCAATAGGAAAATATGGATTTTTAATTTTGAATATTGAAATGAATCCTCACCAATTAGATGTAAATGTTCATCCTGCCAAATTAGAAGTTCGTTTTCAAGAAGAAAACAAAATATTCAAGTTAGTATACCATGCAATAAAAGAGACTTTGTTAAAAGTTGAATCTGTAGAAGAAAATGAAATGAAAAAGGTATCTGAGGAAAATCAAATGAAAAATAATTATGTTGATGAAATTCAAAAAATTGAAAACAAAATGTTTGATAATATGCAAACAAATAAAATAGAGGAAGTAAAGGATAAAGAAAATGAGTCAAAAGGAATTGGTGGATTTCTAAAAAATATATTAGGTGGCTCAAAAAATGAATTTGCAACAAATGAGGGAAATTTAGTAGAACAATTATATAGAGATAAAATGCAACATGAACATGAAAGTATTTTAAATAACATTAAACAAGAAAATGCTTCAAATACTAGCAATTATGATAATCTTATAGTTAAAGATGATGGTGGTATTGCACTAAAATCAGATGATAAAAAAGAAGATATTAGTGCTATTATATCAGATAATAATGAAGAGATGAAAGCAAGTAGTAATTTAGAAAAACTTGTTAAAGAATTGGATGCTAATTTAGAAAAATTAAATTTGAAGCCTGTTTCATCAACTCTTGAAATTTTGAACGAAAAAGAAGATGTTGTTGATGTAAATGATGAAAATGATTTAAACAGTTCTTTAGAAAAATATAGAGCATTGGAAATGGAAAATAATGCAGAAATTGAAAATGCAAAAATTAGTACTGAAACTGAAAGTAATGCTAATATAAAAATTGAAAATAATGAAACCAAAAACGATAACGTAGCTGAAGAAAATCAAAAACAATCCTCAATGGAATTAGAAAACAACAAATCAACTGTAGAAGATAAATCAAAAAATAAAGAGCCTGATGCTAATTTTGAAGAAATGTATGCAAAAATGTTTGGTACAGTTATTTCTAATAGAAACAAAGTAGAAGATAAAGAAGAAAAAGGATATTCAGTTAGGCAAGAAGATTTTAAAACCGTTGAAAATATGTCATTATTTACCAATAACACATTCTATAGTAGACCTGTTTATAAATATATAGGTATTGTTTTTGGTTCTTACATAGTTATAGAGTATGAAAAAGAAATGTATATAGTTGATCAAAGAGCAGCGAACGAAAGAATTTTATATGAAAAAGTTAAAAAGAATTATTACAGTGATACTGACAAAGACTCACAATTAATGCTATTGCCAGATGTTATCAATTTAACTGAAAGAGAAATGGGAATTGCTAAAGATAATTTCGAATTATTTAAAAAAGCTGGATTTGATCTAGAAGAATTTGGAGACAAAACAATAAAATTAAGTGGTGTTCCTAACATCTGTATTGATTTAGATACAAGACAGTTATTTATAGAAATACTAGATGAAATTAATACTGTTGCAAGAACAGCAAGACAAGAAATTGAAGAAAAACTTATAACAACAATTGCGTGCAAAGCAGCAGAAAAATCAGGCTATGCTTTAACTGCTCAAGAAGTTGATATGTTAATGCAACAATTACTTTCATTACCACATCCATTTGTAAGCCCAAATGGTACACCAACAGCGATTAGAATGTCAAAAATAGATATAGAAAAGAAATTTTCTAGAAGATAGGGAGAATGTGCAAGATGTCGAAACCTAAAATTATTGTGATATGTGGACCAACAGCGTCAGGGAAAACAGCATTATCAATACAATTAGCAAAGAAAATAAATGGTGAAATTGTTTCAGCAGATTCAATGCAAATATATAAAGATATGGACATTGGAACTGCCAAACCATCAATAGAAGAAATGGACGGAGTAAAACATTATCTTATAGATAATGTTTCTCCTACTATAAGATATAGTGTTGCCAATTATAAAAAAGATGCGTTAAATGCAATTGAAGAAATACTAAAAAAAGGAAAAACACCTATTATAGTTGGTGGTACAGGATTGTATGTTGACTCTTTAGTTAATGGAATTGAATATGATGATTTAGAAATTGATTTAGAGTATAGACATCAATTAGAACGAGAAGCAGAAGAAAAAGGCTTAGAAGAGCTATACAATAAAGCAATACAAATAGATGCTGAAGCAATGAAAAAAATAAGTCCAAATGACAAAAAAAGAATTTTCAGAGTTTTAGAAATATATCACTCAACAGGTAAAACAAAAACTGAACAAGAGATTGAGTCACGAGAAAAAGAAAATCCATATGAATACGTAGTTTTTGCAATAAATATGGATAGAGAAAAGTTATATGAAAGAATCAATAAAAGAGTAGATATTATGATAGAAAATGGATTGGTTGATGAAGTAAAATCATTAATAAACAAATATGATGAGCTTCCAACTGCAATTCAGGGTTTAGGTTATAAAGAAGTAGTTTCTTATTTGAATAATGAAATTACATATGAGGAAATGATAGAAAAAATAAAACAAGAAACAAGACGTTATGCTAAACGCCAATTGACATGGTTTAGAAGAAATAAACAAATAATATGGCTTGATGGATTAGAGAATATGCAAAATAATTTACAAATTATTTTGAAGGGAGTTAACGGTGAAGAAGAAAACTAAAATAGTTATAATTATATCATGTATTATCTTTATTTATTGTATATATCTTTTTGTAAAACTATTAGCTAACCCGACAGATACATTTATTGTAGAACAAGGAAAAATATATAAAGAAGAGACTCAAGAAGGATACATTATAAGAGATGAACAAATAATTCAAAATGGAGAATCTGGACGGCAAGATTGTTCAACTTAAGGCAGAAGGAAAAAAAGTTGCAAATGGTGAAGCGATATATAGATATACATTAGAAAACGAAGATGAAATTAATGCAAAAATTCAGGATTTAGATATTCAAATTCAAGATGCATTAAAAAATGAAAATACATTGTTTTCAACAGATATAAAACTATTAGAAAATCAAATAGAGAATAAGCTTGAACTAATCTATGAAAACACTGATATAAAAACAATTGAACAATATAAAAAAGATATAAACAATGATATAAATAAAAAAGCAAAAATAGCAGGAAATTTAACTTCGAATGGTTCATATGTAAAACAGTTAATTGAACAAAGAAGTGAGTATGAAAAACAATTGAATTCTAATTCCAAGTATGTATATTCGAATAAAAGTGGGATTATTTCATATAAGGTGGATGACCTTGAAAATAAATTGGTTATTGGAGATTTTGGATATTTAAATAAAGATTTTTTAAATTCACTTAATTTAAAAAGTGGTCAAATTGTGGCAACTACTCAAAATAAAGCAAAAATAATTAGCAATTTTCAATGTTATATTACATGTATTTCAAAGACTGAAGAAGCAAAAAAATCTGAAGTAGGAAATAGATTAAAGTTAAGATTGCCAAGTTCAGAAGAAATACCTGCAGAAATTGTTTACAAATCAGATAATGGAAATGATGGTATTTTATTGGTATTTAAAATCGAACAATCTGTAGAAAAATTAATTAATTATAGAAAAATATTATTTGATATTATTTGGTGGAGTGATTCAGGACTTAAGGTTCCAAATAGTGCTATACAATATGATGGAAATGTTGCTTATGTTATACGAAACAGAGCAGGGTATGATGAAAAAATTATTGTAAAAGTATTAAGACAAAACGATAATTTTTCTATTGTTGAAAATTATTCTACAGCAGAATTAGAAGAAATAGGGTATGATATAAACGCATTGGATGGAAAAAAATCAATAAGTTTATATGATGAAATAGTAATAAATAAAGATAAAAAATAATGTTACAAAAATATTACAGCAATGTTACAAAATTATTATTTTTTTGTTACAAAGCTAAAAAGGTATTGACATCATGAAAAAAAAGATGGATACTTATTACAAGCTAACAAATGAGGAGTATTTTTTTTAGGAGGTATATTATGTCAGGAGCAATAATGAATAAGGTATGGGATTTATTTGGAGTAGATCCATCAGCAGACACAGAAGATGAAGAATATGAAATGGATGAATATGAAAACGAAGGAGAAGAGGTAGAATCAAAAGGATTCTTTGGTGCTAAACGTAACAATAAAATTGTTAGTTTACCAGCAGCACAACAAATCAAAATGGTAATATCTCAACCAACATCATTCGAGCAATCTGAAAGCATATGCGATTTACTAAAAGAGAAAAAATCTGTTATAGTAAATTTGGAATATGTTAATAAAGATGTTGCAAGAAGAATTATAGATGTTATTAGTGGAGCTGTTCATGCTTTAGATGGACACATTCAAAAAGTTTCAAATTCTATATTCTTAATTGCACCTTTTAATTATGATATTACAAATGAAATGGCAAGAGAAGAAATTAAAAGTAAACTTTCTGTTTCTTGGTTAAAGAATAATAGTTTAAATGATTAATCATAAATAAAAATGGAGGGAAAGCGTATGATTACACCACTAGATATAGAAAACAAAAAATTTTCCAGAAAAATGGTTAACGGTTATGACGTTGAAGAAGTAGATGATTTTTTGGACCAATTAACAAGCGATTATGAAGCTAAATGTAGAGATATTTCTGAAAAAGACAGAAAAATTGCACAATTGGAAAAAGATTTAGTGCATTATAAAACAATTGAATCTACACTTCAAAATACATTGGTTATAGCTCAATCAGCTGCTGATGAAGTAAAAAATACTGCAAAACAACAAGCAGATCAAATCATCAAAGAAGCTGAAGGAACTGCAAAGCAATCTTTAGATTCATTAAATCAATCAATAGTTTTGAAACAAAGAGAGAAAGATGAAATAGAAAAACAATTTGATATTTATAAAGCAAAAATGGAATCTCTTTTGATATCTCAATTAGAGTTGATAAAAGACATGAAAAAGGATAATTAATGAAATGCAAATTGGAACGGTGGAAAAGGGGAAAATTCTCTTTTCCATTTTTCTGTGTACCAATATAGTTGGACAATTTTTTTCAAAAATATTACAAAAATGTAATTTTATTACAGAAATATTAAGAGTATGTTACAATTGTGTTAATAATATTGACATATATATAAAAAAATAATATAAATATAAGTGTACAAGTATAGATTAAGAGGTTTTTATGAGAGTAATTAGTGGAACTGCAAGAGGAACAAAATTAAATTCAATAGAAGAATTGTCAACAAGACCAACATTGGATAGAGTAAAAGAATCTCTATTTAATATAATACAATCCAAAATACAAGATTCTACTATTCTAGATTTGTTTTCTGGTAGTGGTGCGATTGGAATTGAATTTCTAAGTCGAGGATGTAAGACTGCATATTTATGTGATAATTCAAATAAAGCCATAAATATGATTCGTCAAAATTTAGAAAGAACAAGATTACAGGACAACGCTATAGTTATCAATAAAGACTATAAAAAATGTTTACAAGAATTATCGAACAATAATATATCATTTGATATAATTTTTATTGATCCACCTTATAAGGATGATATTGCTGTTGATTCAGTAAAAATGATATTGTCTTTGAATTTGTTAAAAAAAGATGGCATTATAATAATAGAAACCGATGAGAAAGATAGAGAAATCGATAATTTAAAAAATTTAGATATACAAGTTTATGATATTAGAAAATATGGAAGAGCAAATCTCATATTTTTAAATTGTGAAAGGGGCTAAATCATGGAAATATTTACTTTATTAGAAGAATTAGAAGACATATTAGAAAACTGTAAATCAGTACCATTTTCAGGTAAAAGTGTTGTTGATAAAGAGGAAATCTTAGAAATAATTAAAGAAATTAGACTTAAATTACCAGATGAGTTGAAACAAGCAAAATGGATAAAAGAGGAAAGACAACGTATTCTTGTAGAAGCTCAAAAAGAAGCTGATGATATTGTAAAAGAAGCTGAAAATAGAATAATTTCAATGATAAATGAAAACGAAATAACTAAAAAAGCATACGAGAAAAAAGCAGAAATTATAGAAACTGCAAATGAAATGTCTAGAGAAATTTCAAAAGGAACAAAGGATTATGCAGACAATATATTACAAGGTTTGGAAGTTGCTTTAGAGGATGCTTTAAAAATAATTCAAAATAATAGAAAAGAACTTAAATAAATAAATGTTAAGTGGAAAGGGGACGGTTTGAATCGTCTCTTTTTAAGTTTAAAATAGGAGGAAATAAATTGGCAAGGAGAAAAAAGACTACTCAAAAAAAACATTCAAGAAAAATGAATATGGATACTGCAATTGTTATTTTAATAGTTGCAGGTATTTTAAGTGGAGTACTTATATATTTTAAATCAGGATATATAGGAGAGTATTTAAGCAATTTATTAGGAGGAATATTTGGAATTGTTAAATATATTGTTCCAATAGGTATATTTGCAATTGCAATTCTATTAATAAAGAATAGTAAAGAATATGTAACATCAAAATTAATTCAATACGGTATAGTTTTAAGCTGTATATGTACTGTTTTAAGTATTTTCGAAATTGCTGTTACAAAAAATTTAACAATGAACGATGAAATTAAGTCTGTACTGGAAAGAGGCTATTTTCTTGGAACAGGAAATCATGGTGGTGGTGTAATTGGTGCACTAGTGTCATATCCATTAGTTCGTTTGCTAGGCGTTCCTGGAACTGTAATTTTTACTATAGGATTAGCTCTAATTTTTGTTGTTTTCATGTTTGGATTTAAGCCAACAGAGTTTATTGGAAATATGTTAGATAGAATGAAACAAAATGATGATGAAAATGACGATAGTAAAATAGATAATAATTCACCAAAAGAAGTTATTGAAACACGAAAGGAAAGAAAGTTAAGAGAAAAAGAAGAGAGAAGAAAACAAGCAGAAGAAGTGGGACAATTACAGATTAAATTTGGAGAAAATGATTCTAATCTAAAGAAATATAAGCATAGTGAAGATGATTTGGTTCCATTAGGTGTAAAGAAATCAAAAGGACATGAGGGAACTGAAGACCCTGAATATATTGAAGGAAATCTATTTAAACAGGAAGATGAGAAAAAAGAGGATGCTAAAAAAGAAGTTCTACAATTGGAACATGCTATGACAGTTGAAGATGAGCATTATGAATATCCTCCAATCAATTTATTAAGCAAAAACACCAAAAAGGTAAATAAAGCAGGAGCTAGAGCTCTTACAGATACTGCTGCAAAACTTCAAAAAACATTATATAGTTTTGGGGTTTCTGCCAAAGTAGAAGATGTTTCAGTAGGACCAGCAATTACAAGGTATGAACTAAAACCAGCTGAAGGTGTAAGGGTAAGTAAAATAGCAAATTTAGCAGATGACATTGCATTAAATTTAGCAGCAGAAACAATAAGAATTGAAGCTCCAATTCCAGGAAAACAAGCAGTAGGTATTGAAGTTCCAAATAAAGAAAAGGAAGCTGTTCATTTAAGAGATGTAGTTGAAACAGAAGAATTTGCAAATAATAAATCAAAACTAAGCGTAGCTCTTGGAAAAGACGTTGCAGGACAAGTTGTAATAGCAGACATAGCAAAGATGCCTCACGTTTTAATAGCTGGTTCAACAGGTTCAGGTAAGAGTGTTTGTATTAATACAATAATTACAAGTATTATTTATAATGCTAAACCAAGTGAAGTAAAATTAGTAATGGTTGATCCTAAAGTAGTTGAGCTTTCTGTTTACAATGGTATTCCACATCTATTAATACCAGTTGTAACTGATCCGAGAAAAGCAGCAGGTGCACTTGCATGGGCAGTACAAGAAATGGATGATAGATATAATAAATTTGCAACTAAAGGCGTAAGAGATTTAAAAGGGTATAATGCAGCTATGGAAAAAGACGGAGAGGGAGGAAAACTACCTCAAATTGTAATTATTATAGACGAGCTTGCTGATTTAATGATGGTTGCTGCAAAAGATGTAGAAGATGCAATCTGTAGATTAGCACAAAAGGCAAGAGCTGCAGGAATGCATTTAGTTATAGCAACTCAAAGACCATCTGTTGACGTTATTACAGGTTTAATTAAAGCAAATGTTCCATCAAGAATAGCATTTGCAGTTTCATCACAAGTAGACTCAAGAACAATTTTAGATATGGTTGGTGCAGAAAAACTATTAGGAAAAGGAGATATGTTATTCTCTCCTGCTGGATCATCAAAACCTACAAGAATTCAAGGTGCATTTGTATCAGATGATGAAGTAGAGAAAATAGTTGGTTTTGTTAAAGCAAATGGAACTGCTAAATATAGTGAAGCCATTCTTGAAAGCATTGAAAACAGTAATAAATCTGATAAAGAACTAGCAGAAGAAACTGATGATGATGATACAGATCCATTTTTAATGGAAGCAATGGATGTTGTTGTAGAAACAGGTCAAGCCTCAACATCATTTATACAAAGAAAATTTAAAGTTGGTTATGCGAGAGCTGGAAGAATTATAGATCAACTTGAAGAGAGAGGAGTTATTTCTGGATACCAAGGAAGCAAACCAAGACAAGTGTTAATGTCTAAAGAAAGACTAGAGGAATTGAAAATGGCTACTGGGTCAGACACTAATGAATAGTGAGTAATTGGAGAGTTTTCTCCAATTACTTAAAAAGGAGAGTTTTATTTTGGGAGAAAAAGAGAAAATCTTAGCAAAGCTAAACATTAAAGATTATAAAGGCGAACTAGAGTTGATTCTAGAAGGAAAACAATTTGATGAGGAGGCTAAAAGTCTCCTTCTTAGCATTTTTTATAAGCTAGATAATTTTTACAAGGATTACACCGCTGTAAAAAAAGATACTGAAATAAAGAATAAATACTTGGAAAGCTTTATAAATATTATTAAGACAAAATGTAAAGTAATTCATTTATTAAAACCTCAAGAATTAAAGGAAAACAAGAAATATGAAGTAGATAAGAAAAAAGGAGAAATCAGATGTGTTCCGAATGAAATAATCCTTTTATATGCTGTATATGAATTGGTTGAAAAGGAAGCTTCTGAAGAAAAATATCTTTTGGAAGATTTTACTAAAATATGTGTTGTAAACGTTTTAAATAAAGGAAAAACTATTAATAATACAGAACCAATTAGAGATTTTAATGGATGGTCATGGAACATACAAATAGACAATTCTGAAAATATAGTATACAATCTAATATTTCAAAATCTGTTAATACTATTTGGATATCAACTAACATATGATAACCTTAATAAATCAAATATAATGGAAAACTTAAGGATTAAACTAAAAAAAGAAGGATATGGTGAGCAAGGTTATAATTTTTTAAATACTTTATTTAAAATATGTGTCATTTTATATAATAATCAATCTGTTGAAAACCATGAAAAATGTTTGAAATATAAAAAAAGCTTGATAAATAGAAAAAATATGTTAAACAACAGAAAAGAATATGTAGAGGACAAGAATAAAGACAGTTCAAATGTAAGCAAAGAAATTCAGAAAATAGATGAAATGTTAAATGATATTAAGCTCATAAGAAATGAGTATGAAAAGTGTATAAAAACAAATAAAAATGAGTATTTTTGCATTAGCGATTTCGTTGAAAGTAAGGAAAATGAGAAAAAGAAACTATTAAAGAAAATCAAAGAGAACAATAAAGTTTTAAGTCAAAAAAAATACTTATTTGAACATGATGATTTTGAAGTAACATTAGGTTTATATGAACAGATAGTAGAAGGTCAAGAAAATCTTAATTATCATGCAATAATTTTGGAACTTCAAAAACATTTTATAGAATGTATTAAAATTAAGGTACAAAAAATTGAACAAAAAAGAGATTTACTAAATATAATTTCTCAATTAAGATATTATTGTAACCTTTTTTATAAAAAAGATAAACCTATATTATCATATGAAAAGCTACACGTAAATCTAGAAGATGTTATTAAGAAGACAATTGAAAAAATGCTTGAATTGAAAATAGTAGATACAGGTTTCAAAAGTGAAAAATTGAATTATGATATTTTGAAATATATTTTTAATACAAAAATAATAGAACTTGAAACAATGAATTTAAAAGTTAGTTTTATTGAACAAAATAAAATTGAAGTTGAATATTATGATTCAAAGGTGTTAGATTATAAAGAAAAAATTGATGTACCAAGCGATGAAGAAATTGCAAGTAAAAAAGATAGAAAAATCAAATTATTGAAAATAGGAGGATAATATATGAATATTACTTTTTTAGGAGCTACAAAAACAGTAACTGGATCAAATTTTTTAGTAGAAGGTGCTGGGAAAAAATTCCTAGTAGATTGTGGATTGTTTCAGGGACAAGCTGCTGATGAGTGGGAAAACGAAGAACCTTTTGGCTTTGATGTAAACGATATAGATTTCATGCTATTAACACAT
Source organism: uncultured Lachnospiraceae bacterium (assembly GCA_947165105.1). The sequence goes on from CAMUZC010000018.1 coordinate 12,710, forward strand.
GCACATATAGATCATTCAGGAAGAATTCCAAAATTATATAAAGATGGATTTAGAAAAAAGATATATGCAACAAAAGCTACATGTGATTTATGTGCGATAATGCTACCTGACAGTGGACACATTCAAGAAATGGAAACAGAGTGGAAAAACAGAAAGAGACTAAGAAAAGGTGAACAAATAAAAAATCCAATTTATGATGTGCAAACAGCTTTGATGTCATTAGAACTATTCGAGCCAGTTAACTATGACCAATTAATAGAAATAGATGATGATATACATGTTAGATTCAATGATGCTGGTCACATGTTAGGTTCTGCAATTATAGAAATCTGGATTAAGGAAAATGGGGTTAATAAAAAAATAGTATTTACAGGTGATTTAGGAAATAATGATATTCCATTATTGTCAGAACCAACTATGATTGAGGAAGCAGATTATTTAGTTATGGAATCTACATATGGAGATAGACACCATATGAGAAACGATGATAAAGCTGAGATTTTCGTTGATATAGTAGCAGATACAATAAGAAAAGGTGGAACTGTTGTTATTCCATCATTTGCTGTTGGAAGAACACAAGAAATTTTATTTGAATTAAATAATTTAAAAGAGAAAAAACATGATAGTGAATTTTTAAGAAAATATGAAACTTTAATGCATACACCTGTATATGTTGATAGTCCACTTGCAATTTCAGCAACAGAAGTATTTAAAGAAAATATGGAATTATTTGATGAAGAAACACAAAAATTAATTCAAAGTGGAGATAATCCTTTAGAATTCCCAGGACTTCAATTTACAAGAACTGCAGAAGAATCTAAAGAACTTAACGAAAGTGATGATTCTTCAATAATTATTTCTGCAAGTGGTATGTGCGAAGTAGGAAGAATTAAACATCATTTAAAACACAATATATGGAATCCTAAAAATACAATACTATTTGTAGGGTATCAGGCACCAGGAACTCTTGGTAGAAAAATTGTTGATGGAGCTAAAACAGTTAAAATTTTTGGTGAAGATATATCAGTAAACGCAAGGGTTGAATATATTGAAGGATACTCAGGACATGCAGATCAAGAAGGATTATTGAATTTTGTGTATTCATTTGTTAAAAAGCCTGAACATATCTTTTTAGTTCATGGTGAACCAGAAGGTCAAAAAGTATTGAAACAAAAGATTATAGAAACAACAAATATTCCTGTAACGATTCCAGAATTTGGAGAAAAATATAATCTAGATGAAACAATTAAAATGGTTGATAAAGTTGAAAAGAATCATGATCAAAAATATTTAAGATTACAAGTGTTAGATAGAATGCAAACGTTAAAAGAAGAATTGCAAGATATGGAATCAATTGTTAAAGAAGATTTACAAGCAGCAGATACAAATGATGTTGAAATAAATAAATTAAACGAAAGAATAAAAGAACTTGAACAACAAATAGTAAGAATTGTTGAAGGGTAATGAAAGAGCGCGTCCTTGAAAATCAGGGACGCGTGAAAAATTGTATCAAATTATAGGAGGAACAATTTAATGGCAACAAAAATAAAAACAGTATTTGTATGTAGTAACTGCCGGATATGAATCAAGCAAGTGGTTGGGAAAATGTCCAGGTTGCAATGAATGGAACAGCTTTTATGAAGAAAAAGTGAGTAAAAATAATGATAAACTTGGTGTGACAGGTTCTGAAAAGAAGAGCTGTAAACCATTAAAGTTAAATGAAGTAATTGGTAAATCAGATGTAAGAGTTTCTACTGGTTTTGAAGAATTAGATAGAGTACTTGGAGGAGGACTAGTAAATGGTTCCTTAGTTTTGCTAGGTGGAGAACCTGGAATAGGTAAATCTACATTAATATTACAAATTTGTGATAAAGTTAAAGGTGATGGAAAAGTTTTATATGTTTCAGGAGAAGAGTCTGCGGAGCAAATAAAAATAAGAGCTGATAGATTAGGAATAAATAATCAGGACTTAATGTTTTTGGGTGAAACGGACATGGACGTAATTCAAACTGCCATATTAGAAATGAACCCTAAATTAGTAATAATTGATTCTATTCAAACAATGTATTCTGACGAAATAACATCAGCTCCAGGTACAGTTAGCCAGGTTAGAGAAATTACAGCAAGAATTATGAAGTTGTGTAAAACAAATGGTATTACTACAATTATAATTGGTCATGTTACTAAAGAAGGAAATATTGCAGGACCAAGAGTTTTGGAACATATGGTTGATACAGTTTTATATTTAGAAGGAGAAAGATATTTTTCATATAGAATTTTGCGTGGAGTAAAAAACAGATTTGGCTCAACAAATGAAGTAGGAATGTTTGAAATGGCAAACGAAGGAATGGTTGAAATTTCAAATCCATCAGCAGTCTTAATTTCTGAAAGAGATGATGACCCTGCAGGTTCTGTTGTTGTTGCAAGTATGGAAGGAACAAGACCTTTATTAATAGAACTTCAAGCTTTGACAACTCCTAGTGTATTTGGAATGCCAAGAAGAAATGCAAATGGAATAGATTACAACAGACTTACTTTATTGATGGCTGTGTTGGAGAAAAAAGCTGGATTTAACCTTGGAAATCAAGATGCTTATATTAATGTTGTAAGCGGGATGAGAATTAATGAACCAGCTGTTGATTTAGGTGTTATTATTGCTGTTGCATCAAGTTTTAAGAACTTAAGTGTATCAAAAGAAGTAGTAGTTATTGGTGAGGTTGGATTAACAGGAGAGGTACGTACTGTCAATTTAATAGATAAAAGGTTGAAAGAAGCCGAAAAATTAGGATTTAAGACATGCGTTATTCCAGAAAGTAATAAAAAACAGTTGAAAGAAAAGTATAAAATGGATATAATAGGTGTTAAGAATATTAATGAAGCATTGAAGAGTGTAGGACTTCGCTAATAAAAAACACTCTACTATACAGCAGAATTAGTTTGGAGGTAAAAATGGCTTTAGTAAAAGATGACAATGAAATGATAGATATATTAAAAATGATAGCCCCGGGAACTCCAATTCGTGAAGGATTGGAAAACATTTTAAAGGCAAAAACTGGTGGGTTGATTGTAATTGGAGATTCTAAAGAAGTTTTAGATTTGGTTGATGGTGGATTTAGCATTGATGTTGATTATACTCCAGCAAAATTATATGAACTAGCTAAAATGGATGGCGCTATAGTTTTAAGTGGAGATTTGAAGAAAATTTTACGTGCTAATACTCAACTAATTCCATCTTCTGATATTGTTACAAATGAAACAGGTACACGTCATAGAACAGCTGAGAGAACGGCAAAGCAGACAGGAGAACTCGTTGTGAGTGTATCTCAGAGAAGAAATATTATTACCATTTATAAAGGAAATTTAAGATATGTTTTAGAAGATACTTCAAAGGTTATTACAAAAGCAAATCAAGCGTTACAAACAGTAGAAAAATATAAAAAAGTATTTGATAGCAAACTTAATTTGTTAAATGAATACGAATTTAATGATATTGTTACTTTGGAGAATGTTATTATAGCTATCCAAAGGGCTGAAATGGTTATGACTGTTGCAGATGAAGTAAGAAAAGCAATCTATGAGTTAGGAGAAGAAGGAAGATTATTGCAAATGCAACTTGATGAATTAGTTGGTGATTTGGAAGTGGAAGAGCTACTTATTGTTAAAGATTATCTAGTTCCAAATAAAAATAGAACTCCTGAAAATGTATTAGAACAAATAAGGAATATTACACACGACGAATTAGTTAAACCACAAATAATAGCTAAATTATTAGGATATGAAGATTTTGATAACTATGAAGAAGTTGGCGTTTTTACAAAAGGATATAGAGTTTTAAATAAAATTCCAAGAGTTCCAACTAATATTGTTGAAAATTTAGTAAAATCTTTTAAATCTTTCCAACATATATTAGCAGCGGATATTCCAGCATTAGATGAAGTAGATGGAATAGGTGAAATTAGAGCTAGGGCAATTAAACAATCATTAAGAAGAATGCAAGAACAGTTTATTTTTGATAATCTTATGATGTAGAGTTAGATTTAAATAAGTTTAGAAAAAATCTTATAAAGGTATTGTAATTTGTTACAATTTAAGATTATAATATGTTTGTGATTAAATTGATTAAATAAAAAAGACGATGGAGGAATTCGAATGAAGAAAAATTTATTAAAAATAGGAATAGGTGTTGTAGCTATAGCAGTTGTTGTTTTGGTTGTAATGTTAGTTATGAGCAAAACTCAAAAGGTTAAGAATCCTGTTGCTACAATTGTTATTGAGGGTTATGATAAACCAATAAAAGTAGAGTTAGATCCACAATCAGCTCCAAACGCAGTTGCTAATTTTGTTAAACTAGCAAATAGCGGTTTTTATAATGATTATAAGATGTCAATTGATACTAATAGATTATTAGGTGATCAATCTAACGAAATGGCTAAACTATCTCAAATAAAGGAAAATCCAGAAAGTAATTATACTTATGGGATAAAAGGAGATTTTATAAAAAATGATGTAAAGAACTACATTAGACACGAAAAAGGCGTAATTACAATGGAAAGAAATGATTATACTTTTTTCGGACTTACAGAAGAAGGATATAATTCTGCTAACTGTAATTTTGCTCTATTAACAAAGGATATACCAGAATATAATGGATATTATGCTGCTTTTGGTAAGGTTATAGAAGGAATGGACGTGCTAGAATCAATTGCTGCTTCAAGAGTGGAAAATACAAACTCAGAAGAAAATGAAAACACTGATGATACTGCTTCAGAAGATGAAAACAAAATTACTATAAAATCAATTACAGTAGATACATTTGGTGTTGATTATGGAATGCCAGAAACTGTAAATTATGAAGAAAGTTATGAAAAAGTACAACAAATTTATAGCCAATACTTTGGTGGAAGTTCAAATGTAGTTACAACAGAATAATAATTAAAAGACGGATAATCAATCCGTCTTTTTTTCATTATATGAAATAATTGTATAAAAAACTAAAAAAACTTCCTAAAATGTGTTGACTTTCCAATAAAAACATTATATAATAGTGGGGCATGTAAGATTAGCGATGAAGTAAGATGTGGCTACATCCTTTGAAATAACAGGGATGGAGGGAACTCTTATGGAGTATGTCGTGGCTTAGACCAAGGCGGTAAGTTATTTAAAATATTTAGACTTCGAAAGATAAAAAATGCTTTAAGGTATATGAAGCAGTGTAATTAGAGAGATTAATTAAATAATCAATCAGAAATTATAAAGCTACATATAACAATTAAAAGCATATTTTTATTGTCAGAAAGTCATGCACTTATCCCAAGAATATCATGCAAAAACTTGGGTTTAAATATTAGAGTTTTACAAAACACCAGGGTGCGTTTATAACTTCCGACCAAAATAAAAATATTTTAAGGAGGGAAAATTACATGGCAACAGTAAAAGGAAATGCGGTAGCAAGTGAAAAAATCAGAATAAGATTAAAAGCTTATGATCATGTAGTATTAGAACAGTCTGCTGAAAAAATAGTAGATACTGCTAAAAAAACAGGAGCAAAAGTTTCAGGTCCTATTCCACTACCAACAGAAAAGGAGATTATAACAATTTTACGTTCTCCACACAAACACAAAGATTCAAGAGAACAATTCGAAATGAGAACACATAAAAGAGTTATAGACATTCTTTACCCAACACAAAAAACTGTAGATACTTTAATGAAAGTAGAATTACCTGCAGGTGTTGATATTGAAATCAAATTATAATTTTTCTTTTGAATTATGAAAGAAAGTTATAACTCGAAAGAAAAAATGAAATAGAGTTTTAATTAGTTAGAACTAAACTTTAAAGTTCGAAAAAGTTTTCTTACATATATAATAAGAAAGCAAGTCAAAACCAAGCTGATAAAAATTATCAGCCAATAGTTAGGAGGAATTTTAAAAATGAAAACAATTATAGGAAAGAAAGTTGGAATGACTCAAATATTTGATGAAACAGGAAAAGTTATTCCAGTAACAGTAATCGAAGCTGGTCCTTGTGTAGTAGCACAAGTTAAAACAGTTGAAACAGACGGATACAACGCTATCCAATTAGGATTCGAAGATGTAAAAGAATCTAAATTAAACAAACCAGAAAGAGGACATTTTGCAAAAGCTGGTTTAGCTAACAAAAAACATTTAAGAGAATTCAGAGTTGAAGATTTCGAAGACTTAACAGTAGGTTCAGAAATCAAAGCTGACGCTTTTGAAGCAGGAGACAAAATTGATGTTCAAGGAACAACAAAAGGTAAAGGTTTCCAAGGTGTTATTAAAAGACACGGACAATCAAGAGGACCAATGGGACATGGTTCAATGTATCACAGAAGACCAGGTTCAATGGGACCAACATCAACTCCAGGTAGAGTTTTCAAAGGTAAAAAATTACCAGGACATATGGGAAGAGTAACAGTTACAATTCAAAACTTAGATGTTGTAAAAGTTGATATGGATAAAAATGTTATCTTAATCAAAGGTAGTGTACCAGGAGCTAAAGGTGCAATATTAAAATTAAGAAAAAGTGTAAAAGCATAAGGAAGGAGGATTAAGAAATGCCTAGTATAGACGTATATAATGTAGAAGGTAAAAAAGTTTCAAGTGTAGATTTGAAAGAAGAAATATTTGGAATTGAACCAAATGAAGCAGTAGTACACAGTGTTTTAGTTAACTTCTTAGCTAACCAAAGACAAGGTACTCAAAGCACAAAAACAAGAGCAGAAGTTCGTGGTGGTGGTAGAAAACCATGGAGACAAAAAGGAACAGGTAGAGCAAGACAAGGAAGTATCAGAGCTCCACAATGGATTAAAGGTGGTATCGCTTTAGGTCCAAAACCTCGTTCATATAAATATACAGTTAATAAGAAAGAAAGAAGATTAGCTATTAAATCTTTATTAAGTTCTAAAGTATTAGAAAACGAATTAACAGTTGTTGACGCATTCAACTTTGATTCAATCAAAACAAAACAAATGGTTAATGCTTTAACAAACTTAAAAGTTGAAGGAAAAACATTAATCGTATTAGCTGACAAAAACGAAAACGTTCAAAAATCAGCAAGAAATATTGAAAATGTTAAAACATTACAAGTTAACACAATCAATGTTTATGATTTATTAAAATACAAAAACTTAGTATTAACTTTAGACACAGTTAAAAAATTAGAGGAGGTGTATGCATAATGATGGCAGAAGATATCATAATCGCTCCAATAGTTACTGAAAAAAGTAATGATGGAATTAATGAAGGAAAATACACTTTCAAAGTTAACAAAAAAGCTACAAAACCAGAAATAGCTATGGCTGTAGAAAAATTATTCAATGTTAAAGTTTTAAAAGTTAACACAATCAACGTTAGCGGAAAAACAAGAAGAGTTGGAAGAAACTATGGTAAAACATCAGACTGGAAAAAAGCTATAGTTACTATAGATACAAATCCATCTGACAAAACATACTTAGCTGAAGGTGGAAAAGTTAAGAAAGTAGCTAAAAAATATAAAGATTCTATTGAAGAATTTATGGGAGCTTAATTGCTCGGAAAGAGGTAATTTATGTTAGAGAAGTTTTTGAATAAAAAAGTAAAAGTATTTGTAACAACTTATGGTTCAGCTACACCTTTTAGAGAAAATCAAAGCTGTAGTGGTACTGTTACCAATATTGATTCTAATTATATAGAAATAAACAATAATAAAGTTATCCAAATAAAATATATAGTTTCAATAGAATGTATCTAACAAAAGTATCGAGAAATAACTCGGATAATAAAAAATATCTGCTAATGCGGGGCAGGAAAATAAAACCGTAAATATATATTGTAGAGTAGAGAAACAATCAAAACTAAGGTTTTCATTGTTTCGAGAAGGAGAGAGAAAAATGGGAATGAAACATTTCAGACCAACTACTCCATCATTAAGAAACATGACAGTTTCTACATTTGATGAAATTA
>CAMUZC010000019.1 GCA_947165105.1 uncultured Lachnospiraceae bacterium
GTGTTTATTCGAAGTTAAAAAATGATGGTGAAAGTTATCAAACTATTGTTACTACAAAAGATGGTGATGATGTTAAACAGGAAGAGGTTGAAAAAGATTTACCAGTTGAGACTAAAGTGACTTATACTTTAGATGGTAAAGAAATCTCAGCAAAGGATTTAGCAGGAAAAAGTGGTAAGGTTTCAATTAAAATTGAGTATATAAATAAATCTTCTAAAAATGTCTATGTTAATGGAAGTTATCAAACAATGTATACACCATTTGTAATGGTTGTTGGTACTATGATTGATAGTAAAAATAATAAGAATATTGAAGTCGAAAATGGTAAGGTTATTGAAAATGGTGGTAAAGCTATTGTTGTTGGAGTGGTTTTACCTGGTTTAGAGGAAAGTTTGAATTTGACAGGAACTTTAGCTGGAATTAATATTCCAAGTAGTATAGAAATAACAATGGATTCTAAGAATTTTGAAATGAAGAACATTGTTTCATATGCTTCGCCAAAGTTGATTGATGGAGATATTAATTGGGATAAATTTGATATTTTATTTAATAAAGTAAATGTTTTACAAAGTTCTGCAAATCAATTAGAAGATGGTGTGAATAGCTTGAAGGATGGGATTTCAGAACTAAAAGTAGGAAGCGAAACTTTAAATGATGGTGCTAGTGAATTAAATAATGGAGCTAATCAATTAGATAATGGAATTAACTCATTAAAAACAGGTGCTAATACATTAAATGAAGGTGCAAATAAATTATCAGAAGGAACATTAGAATTAAGTAATGGTGCTGCAAGTGTTAACCAAGGCGCTAGTAGTTTGAATGTTGGAATTAAAGAGTTACAAACAGGTTTACAATCAGCAGGTAGTGGAATTGCTAATTTACAAAGTGGTTCAAGTCAGGTTGCAACTGGTGCTACAAGTGTTAATGAAGGTGCTGGAAATTTAGAAAAAGGATTGAAAGAATTGCAGATAAAAACATCAGCATTAGCAGGTGGAATGAATATTATATCTACATCAGTTTCTGAATTAAGTGATGGAATGAGTTACATTAATACACAAGTACAAGGAGTACAAACAGAACTAGCTGCATATGCAAATCAAGTGGAGAGTTTACAAACATTAATAGACACTAACACAGCTATGATGAACTCAACATCGGATGAAAATTTGAAAGCAGTATTACAACAGAATATTGTTGCTTTAAAAAAAGAACAGCAATTATTATCAAAGACAGCTAACATTGCTGAACTAGCAAATGGAATCAATACAGTAACTGGTGGATTAAATACATTAAATGAAAGTACAAAAAACTTACCAACACAAGCTACTGCTTTAACAGGTGGAGTTGATATGTTAGTAAATGGCGCAAGTCAATTATCTCAAGGAACAGAAGCTTTAAGCACAGGAGCAAATGCATTAAGCAATGGTGCTGATACTTTAGCTCAAGGCGCAAGCCAATTAACATCAGGTGTTTCTCAATTAGCAGATGGTTCAGATGAATTAGTTGTGGGAACTAGAAAATTATCAAATGGTGCAGAAGTTGTAAATAATGGAGCATCAGAATTATCTAAAGGAACAGGAAGTATAGTAGGAGGTGCTAAACAATTATCAGAAGGAAGTAGAGCACTATCAGATGGAACTAAAACATTAGTAGCTGGAACGACAAGCTTCGTGGAAGGGGCAACTAAATTAGAGAGTGGTTCTAACGAATTAGCAGCTGGAATGCATAAATTTAATAGTGAAGGAATTAACAAAATTGCTAATTTTGTTAATGGAGATTTAGGTGGATTGGTTTCAAGAACAAAAAAACTACAAGAATTAGCTAATGACTATGTTTCTTTTTCAAGTGAAGAAAAAAGAGAAAGCATTAAGTTTATTTCAATTATTGATTCGGTAAAAACAAGTCAAATAGATGAAGATAATCAAGATGCAAATATAGATGAAAAGAAATAATATACATTACAAGGCGTTTCTATCTGGAACATTTTATGCAAATGTTCTAAAATAGAAGCGTTTTTTATTATATGTCGACAAAAATATTGTTTTTTTGCTGTTGCAAATATAAAAACCATATGATATTATTTAAAAAAAGTAAAAAGGAGCAATATAACAAATGTCAAGATTATTAGTAGTAGATCGGTAACAGCATAATGAACAGAGCTTTTTACGGAATAATGGGAAGTAAAATGCTTATGACAAAAGATGGTACATATACTAATGCTGTTTATGGATTTTTAGCAATTATTTTTAAAGTAATTGATGATTTAAAACCAGAATACATGGCTGTTGCTTTTGATTTGAAAGCACCAACAGCAAGACACAAAATGTATGAAGGATATAAAGCAAATAGACATGGAATGCCTGATGAACTTGCAGCTCAAATGCCTATAATTAAAGATGTTTTAAGAGCAATGAATATTACAATTATTGAAAAAGAAGGATATGAAGCTGATGATGTATTAGGAACTTTAGCTAAAGCTGGTGAACAATCAAACCTTGAAGTTACAATATTATCAGGAGATAGAGATACATTTCAATTGGCTACAGATAAAGTTACAATTAGAATTCCTAGAACTAAAGCAGGAAAAACAGAAGAAGATGACTTTGATAGAAATAAAGTACTAGAAACATATGGTGTAGAACCGAAACAACTTATTGAAGTTAAGGGGCTAATGGGAGATACATCAGATAATATTCCTGGCGTTCCTGGAGTTGGTGAGAAAACAGCATTAAATCTTATAAAAGAATACAAATCTATTGAAAATTTATATAAATGTTTAGACGAAGGAACGGCAACCTCTGTAAAGGGCAAAATGAAAGAAAAAATTACTGAAAATAAGGATTTGGCTGAATTATCAAGGTTTTTAGGTACAATAAATGTGGAAGTCCCAATAGAAGAAAAAATTGAAGATTTAAAGATTGTAGATTGGAATAATGAAGAAGTTTTAAATATTTTTAAAGAATTGAATTTTAATAGATTTATTGACAGGTTTAATTTAGGAGAATTTCAGGAAAAGAAAGAAACAAAAGATTTATTCAAAATAATTGATACAGAAAGCTTTGATGATAATATTATTAGCATAATAAAAAAACAAGAAAAGTTAATTTATTATTTTGGAAAAGAAGCTGATAAGCAAAGTAAAAATATTATAAAAAAGAAATTAAAAACTTTTAATATTTTGAATTCTGAAACTGATGAAGTATATTATATTAAGATTAAAAATCTAGAAGAATTTTTGGAAAAATCAAAAAGTATTTTTGAAGACGAGAACATTGAAAAAATAGGATTTTCTATGAATGAAGATTATGTTTTGCTAAATGAATACAATGTTGTTTTAAAAAATATAAAATATGATGCAGAAATTGCAGGATATGTATTAAATCCAACTGGAAAACCAACAATGAATAATTTAGCATCTGAGTATTTGAATATCGACGTAGATGAGTTTATACTTAATAATACCGAGTCTGCTGAAAGCACTAGAAAAAACGAACAGATAAATTTATTTGATTCAATGTCTAATACTGTTGGTGTGGAAGAAATAGACAATGATAGATATAAAAATGCATTATATACATATTGTATTGGTAAATTAATGGAGCCAACAATAACGAAATTAAAAGAAATTAACAGTTTAGATTTATTTAATAATATAGAAATGCCATTAGTTGAAGTTTTAGCTAAAATGCAATCAAATGGAATGTATGTTGATAAAAATGAGCTAATTGAAATTGGAGATAAATTAAAACGTGATTTAGAAGTATTAACTGCTGAAATCCATGAATTAGCAGGAGAAGATTTTAATATTAATTCAACACAACAGTTAGGTAAAATATTATTTGAAAAACTAAATCTTCCAGTTATAAAAAAGACAAAAACAGGATATTCAACAGATGTTGATATATTAGAAAAATTAAAAAAATATCATCCAATTATAGAAAAAATATTAGAGTATAGAAGTTTAATGAAATTGAATTCAACTTATGTTGAAGGTTTATTGCCGTTCATTAACGAAAAAGATAATAGAATTCATTCATTCTTCCATCAAACTATCACTGCAACTGGAAGAATAAGCTCAACAGAGCCTAATTTACAAAATATTCCGACTAGAATTGAATTAGGAAAAACTTTAAGGAAAGTTTTTAAACCAAAGGAAGGATATATTTACATTGATGCAGATTATTCTCAAGTTGAATTAAGGGTATTAGCTCATATATCAAAAGATGAAAATATGATGCATGCATTTTTAAATGATGAAGATGTTCATAAACAAGCTGCTTCAAAAGTTTTGGGTATTCCAATCGAAGAAGTTACAAAAGAACAACGTTCATCTGCAAAAGCAGTAAATTTTGGAATTGTTTATGGAATTAGTGATTTTGGCTTATCAGAGCAACTTGGAATTAGCAGAAAAGAAGCCAAAAACTATATAGATCAATATCTTGAAAAATATAGTGGAATTAAGCAGTTTATGAATGATATTGTTGAAGAAGCCAAAGAAAAGGGATATGTTGAGACTTTATTCCATAGAAGAAGATATATTCCTGAGCTATCTTCAAATAACTATATGGTAAGACAATTTGGAGCAAGAGCAGCTATGAATACGCCAATTCAAGGTACAGCAGCAGATATTATGAAAATTGCCATGATTAATGTATTTAATAAGTTGAGGGAACAAAAATATGATGCTGAAATAGTTTTACAAGTTCACGATGAGCTTATAATAGAGTGCAAGATTGAACAAAAGGATGAAGTTGCTAAGTTGCTTAAAGAAAATATGGAAAATGCAATTACAATGGATGTTCCACTTAAAGTTGAAACATCGGAAGCATATAATTGGTATGAAGCAAAATAGTTTTTTCTGGCTATTTTATAAATAAACAAAAGAATACTATTAAAAGGAGAGATTCAATGCGAAGTAAGTTTGCAATTAAGTTAATTATATCTATAGCAATTATTTTGCTAGTGGTAATATTGCTTAAAGAACTTAATGTCTATAATTTAATACGAAAACAGGTTTATAAGCAGGAGTATTCAGAGTATGTAACTAAATATGCAGAAGAAAATGGAATTGATCCTATGTGGGTTTATGCAATAATTAAGGTGGAAAGCAATTTTAATGCTAATGCTACTTCTGGTAGTGGTGCAAAAGGACTTATGCAATTAATGGATAATACTGCTACAGATATAGCAAAAGAATTAAAGATTGAAAATTTTGAATCAAATATGTTGTATAATCCTGAAATAAATATTATGATAGGTGTAAAGTATTTTGATAAATTGTTGTCAAAGTATAATGAAAATTATTATCTGGCCATTGCCGCATATAATGGAGGTATTGGAAATGTTGATAATTGGCTTAGCAAAGGAATTATAAGTTCTGATGCTTCTGATATTGAGAATATTCCATACAGAGAAACCAATATGTATGTCAGAAAAACAGTTAATGCGCATAAAGTTTACGTAGAACTTTATTCATAGAATTGGACAGTTATTGAGGTGTCCAAAATAAAAAGGAGGAAGAAATATGTCAGTATTAGTAACAGGTGGAGCAGGTTATATAGGAAGCCACACAGTTGTAGAATTATTAAACAGAGGAGAAAAAATAGTTATAGTAGATAATTTTAGTAATAGTAAACCAGAAATGCTTGATAAAATAAGAGAAATAACTAAAAAAGATTTTAAATTTTATGAAGTTGATTTATTGGACAGAGATAATTTAAACAAAGTTTTCGAAGAAAACCCTGATATTGATTCAGTTATTCATTTTGCTGGATTAAAAGCAGTAGGAGAATCAGTTGCTAAGCCTATTGAATATTATCATAACAATATCACAGGAACTCTAATTTTATTAGATGTTATGAGAAATCACAATTGCAAAAAAATAGTATTTAGTTCTTCTGCTACAGTATATGGAAATCCAAAAACTGTTCCAATAAGAGAGGATTTTCCATTATCAACTACTAACCCATATGGTAGCACAAAATTAATGATTGAACAAATTTTAAATGATGTTTACATCTCAGATAATGAATGGAGTATAATTTTACTTAGATACTTTAATCCAATTGGAGCACATGAAAGTGGTTTAATAGGTGAAAGTCCAAATGGTATTCCAAATAATCTAATGCCATATATTAATCAAGTTGCATGTGGTAAATTGGATTATTTAAGGGTATTTGGAAACGATTATGATACAGTAGATGGTACAGGCGTTAGAGATTATATTCATGTTGTAGATTTAGCCCAAGGACATTTAAAAGCTTTAGATAAAGCACGTTCATTTAATGGGGTAGAAGCATATAATTTAGGAACAGGAACAGGATATTCAGTTTTACAAATTGTAAAAGCTTTTGAAGATGCAACAGGAGTTGAAGTTAAATATAAAATTGTTGAAAGAAGACCTGGTGATATAGCAACATGTTATGCTGATCCTAGTAAAGCTAAAAATGATTTAGGTTGGGAAGCTAAAAAGGGTATAGAAGAAATGTGTAAGGATTCATGGAGATTTACTTCAAACAATAAATAGTTGGATATAGTAAAAATAATTAGAAGATGTAATTAATACTAAAAAAGAAACTTTTGAAATAATTCAAAAGTTTCTTTTTTTATTATAGATTTATTTGATTTTGTAATGTATCTATTTGTTTAAGTTGGTTTTGTAATTCTGGTGAAAGTGAAGTTGTATCAACTGAATCAATAATTTTTTGTGCATCATCAATTGCATTTTGTATATCATCATTATTTGTTGTTTCAGGAACTTCTACTTTTTCTTTGTAGATATCTTCAGCTTTAACATCTATTCCAATTAGTTTTAATCTAGCAGGTAAAACTTCTGAAGCTTTTTTCAAAATTTTATCTAATTCTGTTTTAGATTCTTCTTCAGATAATTTTAAAACATCAATAGAGTTGCTAGAGTTTAGTTCTGGAATAGAAACATCACCATATTCAACAGTTCCATCAAATTTAATTTCAGCAGATTCTTTATTATATTTGAAATTAATTAATCCGTTTATCTTAACTGGTTCTTTGTTATAATCACCGTTTGATGAAATGTCAACTTTAGCACTTACATTAGCTAGAGGAATACTAAGATCTAAGTATACTTTGCTTTCTTTATCTTTGTTAACTATTTCATAGTCTAAAGTTCCGATAGATGTTCCTTGAGCTTTGGCTGTTAATTTACCTTTATATTGTTCTTTTTCTTTCTTCTCATAATCATTTACAATAGAAATATATGCTTTTCCATCATTATAAATTGTGTAAATATCTTTATTTTTAGCATATTCGATAGATAATAATTTTTCACTGTCAGAATCTTCAACATCTTCTAACATATTAACATCTATTCTAACTGGTTTGTTGCTTTTTGAATAAATTGCTATTTGAACTGCAGAATCTTTTTCATCTTTTAATCCTTTTAATTCATCAAGCATTTCTCCAAATAATTTGTCCATTGAATCTTTTACATCTTCTTCAGATATTTTATCTTGACCGGCATATTCTAAAAGCATATTTGCTTTTTCTGTAACTAATTTTGTTACAACAGAATCATCTTTCAATTTATTAGATAAGTCTTCAGCAAATTTGTAAGCATCTGCTCCTGTTAATGTTAGGCTGCTTTTACTTGCTTTTACAGTATCACCATCAACTTCGATTTCTACTGAATTTTCTTTAGAGAAGCAATCTTTTGAAATTAAATCCAAAATTTTATTAACTGAATATTCTTCATCAAAATGTTTTAAATCTTCATCAGAAACATATAATAAATCATATGGATTTATGCTGTCTCCTGATGCTATTTTAGATAACATTTTTAATTCTTCTTCATCCATGCTTCCGTCTTTTTTTATGTAATCAATAAGATCGTTCATTGAAAATGCAAGGTATTTGTCTGATAAATCTTTACATCCTACACCAACTTTACCATCGTTTGTAATCATGTCTAAAGTTAGTACTTCTGAATTATTTGAATATAATCCAATTTTGCTTTGTGATTTTTTGTTTTTGATATCTGCATTTGATTCTATAGTAAGTTTGCTTTTGTTTACAACTTCTTCAACTTCGTCATCTAGTTCAGATATGTTTAATTTTGCAGTTACATTTAATTTTGTTTTTACAGGTTTGTCTGAAAGATCTTTATATTTTTTCAAAGATTCAGAGTAATCTGAAAATTTAGCGTCTTCTAAATTAAATGCTTTTTTAATTTGATCTGCGAAAACATCTTCACTTGGTTTTAAGAAGTTTAGTAAGCTTGTTTTAAACCATAGAAATGCAAAAACTCCACCTAATGTTGCTAGGATAACCAATACAATTACTATTGGTATAATAATTTTTTTTGCTTTCATTTACAAAATTCCTCCTTTAAAAATATTTCAATTCACATTATCTCATAATCAAGGGAAAAAAACAAGAGTAAAAAATTTTTTCTACAAAAATTTTACTAAAATAAACTAATAATTTAATCAATATATGTTAACTCATATATTGACTTTTTGGCGAGATTATTGTAAAGTTAAATAGAGAATTGTTTGAAAATAATGTGGACATATGCTTACGTAGCTCAGTCGGCAGAGCACTACCTTGGTAAGGTAGAGGTCGACGGTTCGATTCCGTTCGTAAGCTCCAACAAATGAAAAAAACATATAAATTATATAAAAGGGGAATTATATGGAAGAGAATAAAAAACAGAAAGTAAAAGAGATTGTTGTAGCTGTGGCTGTTTGCACAGCTGTTTTAGTCGGATTATTAGCGCTATCTACAGGAATGTACAATTATTTTTATGATAATGATGGCAATAATAAAGCAATTGAAACATATTCTGATAAACAGATAGAAGATAACAATGACGAAGAAATGACAGTAGAATTAATTGATCCCGAAACAATTGATGAAGAAAATAATGAAGAAGAAAATGAGGAAGAATTAACAGAAGAAGAAAAGCAACAAAGAGAAGAACAGAGAAAAAAGCAAGAGGAAGAAAGAAAAAAGAAGGAAGAAGAGAGAAAGAAACTTGAGGCAGAGGGATATCCATATTGGATAAAGGTCAACTATAGTGCAAATACTGTTACAGTTTACACTAAAGACGCTGATGGAAATTATACTGTGCCATATAAAGCAATGGTTTGTTCAACTGGTAGAGCAACACCTCATTCAGGTGTATATAGAACACCTCAAAAAGCAAGATGGGGAGTGTTGATAGGACCTGTATGGGGACAATATTGTACAAGAATTACAGGACAAATCTTATTCCATTCAGTTCCATATTTAAAAGAACGTGATCCGTCATCACTTGAATACTGGGAATACGACAGATTAGGAACTCAGAGATCTATGGGATGTATTAGGTTAACAGTTGCAGATGCTCAATGGATTTATAACAATTGTCCTTTAGGAACTTCTGTAGAATTTTATTCAAATCCATCAAATCCAGGACCTTTAGGAAAACCAGGAATCCAGCCGGTAGCTGCAGCAGGAGATCCATATAAAGGATGGGATCCAACAGACCCAGATCCTAATAATCCATGGAGACATAAAGAAGAAATTGAAAGGCAAAAAAGAGCTGAAGAAGAAGCAAGATTAGCTAAAGAACAAGCAGACAGACAAGCTCAGGAGGCTGCCGCTAAACGTGCAGAGGAAGAAAGAGAAAGACAAAGAAAAGAGGAAGAAGAGAAAAAAGCTCAGGAAGCTGCAGAAGCAAACAAAATCACGGTGCCAAATGTTATTGGGATGTCAGAAAGTGAAGCAAGAACAGCCTTGAAAGACTTTACAATACCACCAATTATCGAAATACATGATAATACTAAAAATGAAGGTATTGTGTCTCAAAGTATAAAAGCAGGAGAGAGAGTTGAAAAAGGAGAAACAATAACATTAACAATCAACCACAAGAATACAGTACCATCAGAAGACCCTGGTCCAAATACTGGGGAGGAAACAACAGGAGGCAATAATAATCCTAACGAAAATGAAAACTCACAATCAAAAGAAAATCCATAAATAGTAAACGACAGAAGATATTATAATTGTAAAAGCACATAAAGAATTAGGTGAGATAATCATGAAAAAATTTGATTTTAATAGTAAAAAGATGATTAAAATTATAATTGAATATATATTGTGTTTATTGGTAGTAGAAATTTCAATCATATTTGTAAATATGGTTGGAATTTCTAAACATGTAGAAAATATGGATAATTTTGTAATAACCGAAACGTCAAACATTGAATCTACGATACCAGAAGATGAACAATACATAGGTAATTATAAAATAACTGTTTTAGAATATGATAAATTATCATATTTTATTAAAGTTGACTATAAAAATCAAATTGTTACTGTATATACGCAAGATGAAAATGGTGAATATACAATTCCAATTAGAACTATGATTTGCTCTACAGGTGAATCAACTCCAACAGAAGGAGTATTTGAAACATCTGATAAATATCAATGGGGGTATTTAGTTGGAGGAGTATATGGACAATATTGTACAAGAATAACAGGTCCAATATTATTCCACTCAGTACCATACACATCTCAAAAAAAATCATCACTTGAATATTGGGAATATGATAAATTAGGTCAACCTGTTTCAAAGGGATGTGTACGTCTAAAAGTCGAAGATGCAAAGTGGATTTATGATTATTGTAAATCAGGTACAAAAGTAGAATTTGTAGCAGATGAAGAAGCTACAAATATAATAAAAAATAACTTTAAATTATCAGATTATGATGAATCTTTAAGGGGTTGGGACCCAACTGATCCAGATTCTAGTAATCCATGGAAAGAATATAATGAACAAAATAAAGGAGAGAGAAATTAATTATGAAAATAGGTATAGTAGGACTTCCAAATGTAGGAAAGAGTACATTATTTAATGCTATAACAAATGCTGGTGCAGAATGTGCAAACTATCCATTTTGTACAATTGAACCAAATGTTGGAGTTGTTCCAGTTCCAGATGAAAGATTAAATGAATTAGCAAAATTATATAATCCTGAAAAGGTAACACATGCAATAATTGAATTTGTTGATATTGCTGGATTGGTAAAAGGTGCAAGCAAAGGTGAAGGTCTTGGAAACAAATTCTTATCACATATTAGAGAGGTTGACAGTATTGCACAAGTTGTAAGATGTTTTGAAAATCCAAATGTCGTTCATGTTGATGGAAGTATAGATCCTTTAAGAGATATTGAAACTATCAATTTAGAATTAATTTTTTCTGATATTGAAACATTGGATAAAAGATTAGACAGAGCAAGAAAAGCTTTAAAAGCTGATAAAAAAGCACAAGCGGAAATTGATGTATTAGAAAAAATAAAATCTGCATTAGAAGCTGGAAAATGTGCAAGAACAGTCGAGTTAAACGAAGAAGAAAGTGAATTAATAAAAGATACATTCTTATTAACAATGAAACCAACATTATATATCGCAAATGTTTCTGAGGAGCAACTTCAAGATGCTCAAAATGATGAAAATGTAAAAAAAGTTATTGAATATGCAAAATCAGAAGGAGCAGAAGTAATTCCATTATGTATAAAAATTGAAGAAGAATTAGCATCATTGGAAGAAGCTGATAAAAAAGAAATGCTTGATGCTCTTGGATTAAATGAATCTGGATTAGATAAAGTTATTAAAGCAAGTTATGATTTATTAGGATTAATGTCATTCCTAACAGCAGGAGAACCTGAGGTTAGAGCATGGACAATTAAAAAAGGAACTAAAGCTCCACAAGCTGCTGGAAAAATTCACTCAGATATTGAAAGAGGATTTATCAGAGCTGAAATTGTTTCTTATGATGATTTAATAAGAGAAGGTTCAATGAATGCAGCAAAAGAAAAAGGACTTGTTCGTTCTGAAGGAAAAGAATATATTATGAAAGATGGAGATGTAGTTTTATTTAGATTTAATGTGTAAATTTTATAAAATTAATTTTAAATTTTCATTTAGAATAAAAAATAAAAAAAATCCATAAAATATATTGACGAAAAATTTTTTTAATTGTAAAATTAAATTATAGAGATATTCAAAAGAAAAAAGGAGAAAAAAACTATGAGAAAAATGAGTAAAATTTTATTTATGTTAGTATTAATATTAATGCTAGTTTTCGGTTATACATCAGTATCAAAAGCAGCTACTGAAGCTGATTATACAGGATATGAAGAGTTAGCAGATGAGTTAAGTGACGATACAAATAAGAAAGAAGAAACAAAAACAGAGACAACAACTGAAAATGAAAAAACAGAGGAGCCTGAAACACCAAAAGCAACAGAAGATACACAAAAAGATGTAGCAAACAAATCAACACAACCACATACACAAGCTGGAAGTTTTGAAACAAAAGCTATAGTATCAGCTGGTGTTATCGTCTTAGCTTTAGCTGGATTTGGATATGTTAAATATAAAAAATACAGTTTTTAATTAGTTAATAAGAAAAATGATTAATAAAAAGCGCATATTTTTTGAAAATTTTTCAAAAATAGGTGCTTTTTTTATTGTTTTATGATAGAATACAAAATGTAAAAAAATTTTAAAGGAGAGTGTAAAAATGTCTGAAATTAAGTATAAAAGAATTTTACTAAAATTAAGTGGAGAAGCATTAGCAGGAGAAAACAAAACAGGTCTATCACCAGAAGTTTTAGATGACATTACAAGCCAAGTAAAAGATTTAAAAGACTTAGGCGTAGAAGTAGCAATAGTTGTAGGTGGAGGAAATTTCTGGAGAGGTAAATATGGACATAATATGGAAAAAACAACTTCAGATTATATGGGAATGCTTGCAACAACAATAAATGCATTGGCATTACAAGATGCTCTAGAAGCAAAAGGAATGTTTACAAGAGTTCAAACTGCCATTGAAATGAGAGAAATAGCAGAACCATATATTAAAAGAAAAGCAACAAAACATTTAGAAAAAGGTAGAATTGTTATATTTGCAGCAGGAACTGGAAATCCATTTTTCACAACAGATACTTGTGCAGCATTAAGAGCAGCTGAAATTGATGCAGAAGTAATTTTAGTTGCAAAAACAATTGATGGAGTATATTCAGCAGATCCAAAAGTGGATCCAAGTGCTGTAAAATATGATGAAATTACTTATTTAGACATATTAAATAAAGATTTAAAAGTAATGGATTCAACTGCAATATCTTTATGTAAAGATAATAATATTCCTTTAATTGTATTTGCAATGAGCGAAAAAGGAAATATGGTTAAAGCAGTTAAAGGCGAAAGAGTAGGAACATTTGTTAAATAAGAATAGGCAATGTTAGATGAAAGGAAGGAAAGTTATGGATTATAGTGAAATTAAAGAAAAAATGAGTAAAACAATAAGTGTGTATTCTGAAAATTTATCAGAAATAAGAGCAGGTCGTGCAAATCCTGCAATATTAAATAAAATTAAGGTTGATTATTATGGCGTTCCAACACCAATTAGTCAAGTTGCTGGTATTTCTGTTCCAGAAGCAAGATTAATAGTTATTCAACCTTGGGATGCTAATATTTTAAAAGAAATAGAAAAAGAAATTTTAAAATCTGATATTGGAATTAATCCAAACAATGATGGAAAAGTAATTAGATTAGCTTTCCCAGAATTAAACGAAGAGAGAAGAAAAGAAATTGTAAAAGACATTAGAAAATTGGCTGAAGACGCTAAGATTGCTGTTAGATCTATAAGAAGAGATGCTATCGATGGATTCAGAAAACAACAAAAAGATTCAGAAATTACTGAGGACGAGTTGAAGGTTGCTGAAGAGGAAGTTCAAAAAATTACAGATAAAATGGTTGAAGAAATTGATGCTATTTTAGCAAATAAGGAAAAAGAGGTTATGAGTGTTTAAGTTTTACTTTTGCAGGTAGCCGCCCAATTTGGACTACTCTACAATGGAGGGATGGAATAGTTTATGGATTTTAAGAATGAATTAGTTAAAAAGTCAACACTCATAAATAGAGAATTAGAGAAATATATAAAAAATGATGAATGTCCTGAGAAAGTTTTGAATCAGTCTATGGAATATAGTTTGATGGCCGGGGGAAAAAGAATACGTCCTGTGCTGATTTTAGCTAGTTATGAACTGTTTAAGGACGATTTTGAAAAGGTTCTTCCTTTTGCTATAGCTATGGAAATGATTCATACTTTTTCTTTGATACATGATGACTTACCTGGAATTGATAATGATGATTATAGAAGAGGAAAACTTACAAACCATAAGAAATTTAATGAGGCTACTGCTATTTTGGCAGGTGATAATTTATTAAATTATGCATATAATTTGATTATAAATGATATTATTAATAATGGCGAAGATAAAGATAAAAAACTTCAGGCTTTAAAAGAATTATCATTTGGCGTTGATAGAATGATTGCTGGCGAATATGTTGATACAGAGTTTGAAGGAAAGGAAATTTCTAGTCAATATTTAGAATATATGCATGAAAACAAAACAGGTGCATTAATAAAAGCTTCCGTAAGAATTGGTGCAATAATGGCAGGTGCTAGTCAGACTGATATTGAGAAGCTTACATTTTATGCGGATAGAATTGGGTTAGCTTTCCAAGTTAAAGATGATATTTTATCTGAAATTGGTGATAGTAATGAACTTGGCAAACCAGTTGGAAATGATAGAGAAAGAGGAAAATGTACATATACAACTAAATATGGTTTAGAAAAGGCTCAAGAAATGTTGAAATCTATCACAGAGGAAGCTATTTCAGCTGTTAGTGAATTTAATAATAGTGATTTCTTAAAAGAGTTAGCTTTATACATAGCAAATCGTAATAAATAAGGAGTTTTTTTATGGAAGATATAATTAATATACCAAAGCATATAGCAATTATTATGGATGGAAATAGACGTTGGGCAAGAGAAAAAGGTCTTGAAACTAAAGAAGGTCATAAAGCTGGCGCTGATAATTTAGAAAATATTGCAAAATATTGTAATGAAATTGGTGTTAAGTATTTAACTGTTTATGCTTTTTCAACTGAAAATTGGAAGAGGAGCAAAGAAGAAGTTTCAGCTTTAATGATTTTATTAAAAAGCTATTTAAAGAAGTTCTCTAAAAATGCAAATAAAGAAGGTATTAGAATAAAGATTTTGGGAGATATCAGTGTTCTGGACGATGGGTTAAGAAATAGTATCAATGAAGCAGTAGAGAGAACAAAAAATGGTACAGGGCTTACTTTAAACATTGCGTTTAATTATGGTGGTAGAGCAGAATTAACACATGCAATGAAAAAAATTGCTCAAGAAGTCGTAGATAATAAAATTAAAATTGATGATATAAATGAAAACTTAATTAGTGAAAAATTATACACAGAAAATCAACCAGATCCAGATTTATTAATTAGACCAGGTGGAGAGCTACGTATAAGTAATTTTTTACCATGGCAACTTGTATATTCAGAGTTTTATTTTACGGATAAGTTTTGGCCTGACTTTAACAATGAAGATTTATTAGATGCAATTAAAACATTTAACAAAAGAAATAGAAAGTTTGGAGGAAAATAAATATGAATATGAAACGTATGATAACCGCATTAGTTGGTTTTCCTATTGTAGCATGTGCATTGATTTTTGGAAATAAATATGTAATAGACGGATTATTTGCAATAGTTGCTATAATGGCTTTATATGAATATAATAATGCATTACAGCTAAATAAAAAACCTATGGTTTGGATAGGATATTTAGCATGTGTACTAATTGGATTTATACATATAATTCCAACGCAGTATTTAGTAAATATAATAGGGGTGTTAATTCCAACATCTGTGTTAATATTATTTATGCATGTTGTTTTTACAAACATGAAAATTAATATAAATGATATTGCATTAACTTTATTTGGAATATGTTATATTGTTATTTTCTTATTATTCATTCCTATACTTATGGGAAGAGAAAATGGAAAATTATTAGTTTGGTTTATAATATTTGCGGCTTGGGGAACTGATGCATCAGCATATTTTGTTGGAAAGAAATTTGGAAAACATAAAATAAGTCCAGTAAGTCCTAAAAAATCTGTAGAAGGTTGTATTGGTGGAACTTTGGGAGCTTTATTGTTTATAATTCCATATACAGTATTTTTAAATACTCAATATGACATGAATATTAATTATTTTGTAATTGCAGCAATAGGAATGGTTTTAAGTATTATAGGACAAATAGGAGATTTCTCTGCATCTACAATTAAAAGACATGTTGGAATAAAAGATTTTAGTAATATTTTCCCTGGACATGGTGGAATGCTTGATAGAATTGATAGTGTAATATTTATAGCACCGTTTGCATATTTTCTATTAATGCTTATTTAGAATGTATAAATACTTTGCATTGTCTAAATTATATGTTAAATATAAGAACAGGAGGAAACAGTTTTGATTTTCTTATTAAATGCAATAAAGATAATATTTTTATTGGGATTTCTTGTTTTTATTCATGAAAGCGGTCATTTTTTCGTAGCTAAATTATGTAAGGTCAGAGTAAATGAGTTTGCAATTGGATTTGGACCTACAATATGGAGCAAACAAGGAAAAGTAACTAAATATGCATTACGTTTAATACCACTTGGTGGATTTGTTAGTATGGAAGGTGAGGATGAACGTTCTACAAAAGAAGGTTCATTTAGTGAAGCAAGTATTATAAAAAGAATAGCTATTGTTATGGCAGGAGGACTAGTAAATATTATTTTTGCAATAATAGTATTTTGGTGTTTATCTGCATGTTATATTGGTCCAAAAAATGCTTTTTATAATGCTGGATATTTTATAAAAATAATGTTTGAAGGCATTACTCAATTATTCACAGGAAAAGCAAAATTAGATCAAATGATGGGACCAGTCGGAATTTCAAGTGTTGTTTCTCAAACATCAGATTTCGCAGATTTTATCTACATTTTATCAGTTATATCACTTTCTTTAGGAGTAACAAATTTAATGCCTTTTCCACCGCTTGATGGAGGAAAAGTAGTATTATTAATTATTGAGGCAATAATTAAAAGACCACTAAACCCAAAAGTAGAAGTATTAATTCAATCAATTGGATTTTGTTTATTAATAACATTATCAATCTTTGTGACTTTTAACGATATAGTAAGATTAAGACTTTAAGGAACATTCCTTAAAGTCTTTTAATATTATATATAGATAACTCTTTTTTTTAGAGTTAAAACAAAAGGAGGAATTATTATGAATAATTGTGGATGTAATAAAATTGGACTTACAATCTGTGAAATTGTTGGTATAGTTCTTAGTATAATAGCTGGTGTAGCAGCAGGAATAGTATTTTCACTTGGGTTAATACCTTCAATAATAAGTTTTGTTATTGTTGCATTAGCTACTTCAGGTGTTGCATTATTAGTGTTACTTGGTTCATTAATTGCAGCAAATAATATGAAAGGCTATAATGGATTTAATAAATGTATATGCAAATCTGGAAGATTTGTTCTTACAGGAACAATAGGCACTCTATTAGCAGCAACATTAGCTATAACAACTGGTTTTACAATTACTGCAATAGCTTCAATTGTGTTTGTTGCTTTAACAGCATTTTTCTTTGTATTATTGGTGGTAGCTTTAATTTGTTTACTTTCATGTGTGATTAAAGAATCTTGCAGATGCAGAGATGAAATCATGTAATGTCTTGAAAATATTAGTAAAAGCAGTCTTTTTCTTTATATGGAAAAGACTGCTTTGAATTTAAAAATTTTATAAGACATTAGTTTAGTTCTTTATTTTTCTATTTAGTTATGTTAGAATTAAGAAAAAATTATCAATTGGAGGTATGTCTTATGGAAATAACAAAACCAGCATATTTGGAAATCAATTTAAATAATTTACAATATAACATAGATCAAATACAAAATAAAGTTGGAAAGGATGTTAAATTAATGCCTGTAATAAAGGCAAGTGGATATGGAACATATATTAATAAAAGATTAGACATTATAAATCAATTTGACATAGTAGCAGTTGCAAATGTAGATGAAGGAGTATATTTAAGAGAATTAGGATATAAAAAGGAAATATTTGTTTTAAATCAGCCATATGCAAGTGAAATAGAAAAGATAGTTAAATATAATATTGTAGTTGGAATAAGTTCATATGGTTTTGCAGAAGAATTAGCTAAAACAAATAAAGATGTAGCAGTACATGTTGAAATAGGAACTGGAATGGGGAGAACCGGAGTTCATCCATATAAAATAGAAAAGTATTTAAATAGCTTAGCACCAAATATTAAAGTAGAAGGAATATACACACATTTCTCATCAGCAGATATAGATGATGAATATTCTCAAAAACAATTAGAGTCTTTTAATATAGCTGTTAATAAAGCAAAAGAAATATTAGGAAGTATAAAATACATTCATGCAGCTGCATCAAATGCGCTACTAAATTATCCAGAGGCAAGATTTAATTTAGTAAGACCAGGAATAATTTTATATGGCTACGCAGGTGCAGAAGATACATTTGAAAAAATAGATTTAAAACCTATTGCCAAACTAAAAGCTAAAGTTATATTTTTAAAAGATGTTCCAGAGGGGACAAGCATAGGATATAGCAGAAGTTATGTTACAACCAGAGAAACAAAAGTTGCTAATGTTCCTATTGGGTATGCAGATGGATTTAGAAGAGATTTTTCAAATGGTTGGGAAGTTTTAATAAATGGAAAGAAAGCTCCAATAATTGGAAAAGTATGTATGGATAGTTTTATGGTTGATGTTACTGATATAGAAAATGTACAAGTTGGTGATGAAGTTGTAATTTGGGATAATGAAAATATTACTTTGGAACAATTAGCTGATAGGTGTGATACTATAAATTATGAAATATTATGTACTATTGGAGATAGAGTACCTAGAAAGTTTATTGAATCCTAAAATTTTTGTTTTTGCAAGGTGGAGTATGGCATAATAGGTAAGTAATTATTGAAAACTGTTTGTTTTTGTGATATGATATTATCATAAATTTAAGGGAGGACAAAAAAATGACAAGTAAACAAAGAGCATATTTAAGAGGAGTAGCAAACAAAATAGATTCAATATTTCAAATAGGAAAAGGTGGAATAACAGAAAATTTGATAAAACAATTATCTGATGCGTTAGAGGCAAGAGAACTAATAAAAATTACAGTATTAAAGAATGCTCCAGATTATGCAAGAGATTTGGCGAACGAAATTGCTGAAAGTACTAATTCTGAAGTTATACAGGTTATAGGAAACAAAATAACATTGTTTAGAAAAAGAAAAGAGAAATCTAGATTCGAAGATTTATAAAATAGAAAACACTTGACTCTTACTTATTTATTATAGTACTATATAAGTAAGAAATTTATTTTTATAAAAAAGAAGGTAAATTATGGAAAAATCAAATGATAAAAAATTAAAAGTTAATATGAATAAAAGACTTAGTTATCTTATTTTAGTATTATTTCTGATTATTACAATTGCACTGGGCTTTACTATTTTTGCATGGGCTAAATATAATTCTTTAAATAAAGGGCAAGCACTGGCGGATGTTGCTAAATGGTATTTTAAAGTAACGGGAAATAGTGAACAGAGTGCTGATAATATAAGTTTTGCAATTACAAGAACAGACAATAACCGGTACAGTTAGTTCTGACGTTATTGCACCGGGAACCTATGGAAAAATTAACATAATTGTGGATTCTACTGGAACCGAAGTTAATCTTCGATATGATTTGAACATTAATATTGAAAATTGTCCAACAAATTTAAAGTTCTATTCAGATAATGAACATAAGAATTTGATAGAAACAACACGAAGTGGAACTGGAAATCTTGATGATCCTAAAATAGCCCAAATTGATATAACTAGATATGTAGATAAGGATGATAATGGTGTATTTGATGAGTCAATTTTTTGGGAGTGGAAATATGAAACTACACCAGGGACGGCAATAAGCGAAGATGATTTAGTTGATTCAGAAGATTTTGGAAAAACAGTAACAGCTTCTATAAAAGTAACTGGATTTGAAATATTAGATGATGTAGAACAACTAATCGGTAAAACAGCAGAAGTAAATGGTGTAAAATATGATACGTTAAAAGAAGCGATAGCAGCGGTTCCAAAAAATAACGAGGAAACAACAGTAAAATTATTAAAAAATACTAGTGAATGTATTACTATAGATGCAGGACAGAATATAGTATTTAATTTACAAAGATATACATTAAGCAATGATAGTAACAATCCTGTTATTACAAACGATGGATCAATTAAGATCACAAATGGAACAATAATGACAGCTGACAATGTAACTCATGCTGCTATAAACAATAATAGTGGTGCATCAATAATAATGACTGGTGGTATTATTAAGGCAAACGGAGCTACCAAAGGACAGGCAATATATAATAAAGGTGGAACAGTTGAAATATCTGGAACAGCATATTTAAGTGCAGTAACAAAAGATAGAGCAACAGTACAAAATCTAGAAGGTGGAATTCTAACAATAACAGGAGGTACTATTGTTTCTGAAAACATGAATGCTGTAAATAATACTGCAACGCTAACAATAGGAACAAAAGATGGAAGTATTAATAAAACTAATCCAACAATACAAGCGGCAATTGTAGGTGTATCTAGTAGTACAAATTATAAATTCTATGATGG
>CAMUZC010000020.1 GCA_947165105.1 uncultured Lachnospiraceae bacterium
TACATGGTTTAGCAATGCCAGAAAAAGAAGTTAATGCTAAATGGAGAACTGATGGCGGAGACAAATATACAGTGGTTACAGAAACATGTGATGTTCACACAGCTGAAAGTCAAAAGAAAGAAGAGGAAAATGCAACAGTAGTTACTACTGAAGTTCCTAAGGATACTGATATTACAGTCCAAAATGTTATTGGTAAAACTGAAGCTGAAGCTAAGGCAGCGTTAGGAGGATTAACAGTTGAAATTGATCATGCTACAACTACTGATGCTTCAAAGGTTGGAAAAGTTATATCACAAAGTGTAAATGCAGGTACTGTTCTTTCAAAACAAGGAAGAATAAAAATAACTATAGGTAAGGCAGAAGAAAAGAAACCTGAAGAACCAGCCAAACCAACAGAACCAAAAGAGACAACAGATTCAAATAAACCAAAAACAAACTAAATGATAAGTTTAAAATTTGTCAAGTTCGCTTGCTAAATGAACTTGACAAATTTTAAGTAAATGTATTTTTTAAAGAATAATATTTATAATCATGAAGAAAATAATACAAAAGGAGAAAAAATAAATGAGCTCAAAAAACAATGATAATAATAAAAAATCAAATATTGGACTTATTGTAGCTGCAACATTACTTATTATTCTTGCTGTAGTAGGTGTTTTCTTTTTCATAAACTTTAATAAAGAAAATGAAGAAAAAAATATGCCATATACTGAATTACTTACTAAGATAAATGATGGTACAGTTGAAAAAATAGAGATGACAGAAGGTAGTGAAACTGCAAAAGTAAAATTAATAAATGAAGAAGAAGAGAAAAAAGTTTTGATACCAAGCGTAGATTCTTTTATTGAATTAGTTCAAGATAAGTCTGATAGTGGAATAAAAATTAATTTAATTCAAAAAGAGAGAAATGTATTTATATCAATCCTTAGAACTTTAATTTCATTTTTACCAACTATAATATTAATTGTATTAGTATTAATGATTTTTAAAATGCAAGGTTTGGGTGAAAAAGGAAAAATTTATGATTCAGAGACTCAAAAAACAAAAGTAAAATTTGATGATGTAGCTGGATTAGATGAAGAAAAACAAGAAATGATAGAAATTGTAGATTTCTTAAAAAATCCTAAGAAATTTACTGAAATGGGTGCAAAAGTTCCACGTGGTGTATTGTTATGTGGAAATCCAGGAACTGGTAAAACATTAATTGCTAAAGCTATTGCAGGTGAAGCAAATGTACCATTTATTTCAATGAGTGGTTCTGAATTTATTGAGATGTTTGCTGGTCTTGGTGCATCAAGAGTTAGAAAGTTATTTGAAAAAGCAAGAAAAGTTGCTCCATGTATAGTTTTTATTGATGAAATTGATGCAATAGGTTCAAGAAGAACATCATCAAGTGGCGCAGAAACTGAAAATAATCAAACATTAAATCAATTATTAGTTGAAATGGATGGATTTGATACAGATGAAACTATAATAGTTTTAGCTGCAACAAATAGACCAGAAATGTTAGATAAAGCATTACTTCGTCCAGGAAGATTTGATAGACAAATTACAGTTGGTTTACCAGATTTAAATGGAAGAGAAGCAATTCTTAAAATACATGCTAAAGGCAAGAAATTTGCTCAAGATGTAAATTTAAGAAGTATTGCAGAAGATACTGCAGGATTCACTGGAGCTGAACTTGCAAATATTCTTAATGAAGCAGCAATTATTGCGACAATTAGAGAACGTGAAAGTATTACAAATAAAGATATAGAAGATGCATTAAAGAAAGTTACTGTTGGACTAGAAAAACACAATAGAGTTATATCTGAAAAAGATAAGAGAAGAACAGCAGTACATGAGGCTGGACATGCAATAGTAAGCCATTTCTTAGAGACACAAAAAGATATAAAAGAAATATCAATTATACCAAGAGGTATGGCTGGTGGATACACTATGTATAAAACTAATGAAGATAAAGCATATATTTCTAAAAATGAAATGCTAGAAAAATTAATAGCATTAATGGGTGGACGTGCCGCTGAGAAATTGGCTTTAGGTGATATTTCAACAGGTGCAAGTAATGACTTAGAAGTTGCAAACGATATTGCTAAAAACATGGTTACTGTTTATGGTATGAGTGAAGCAGTAGGACCAGTTCATATTAATTTAGAAAAAGATCCTTATCAATTAGAATTACTTGGTGATAAATACACAGATATGATAGGAAATGAAATTAAAGCATTAGTAAATGAAGCTGATTTTAAAGCACAATCAATTTTAGCTAGTCATATGAATGCACTTGAAGTTATTTCTAATGAGCTTTTAGCTAAGGAAATAATTTCAGCTGAAAGATTTGAAGAATTGATGAAGAATATTTAAAAAAGCACTTGATAAAAAAAGAAAAAAGTGTTATTATGTAGATATTAATAAACATAAAACAATGTAAAGGACAACACAAATAATGTAAAACTAATAGAGAGCTAGAGGTTGGTGGAATTCTAGCAAGATAATAAATTATTTGTTATCACCTTTAGGTTATTTAGCTGAAAGCATAGGCAATTAAGCTAAATCGTATTCTTGCGTTAAAAGAAATTAAGAGAAAAGATGAGTTTACAATTTTTAAGAAAAGTAAATGATAATCTTTTAAATTAGGTGGTACCGCGGATTAAAGCTATTCGTCCTAAACTATGTTTTAGGACTGATAGCTTTTTTTGATTGTTATGTTCTAAAACTGTATATATTTTTAGAAAAGGAGAGATTTAAAATGTGTGAAAATTGTGAAGAAAAGAAAGATTATGGTAAAACACTTAATTTACCAAAAACAGATTTTCCAATGAGAGGAAATCTACCAGAAAATGAACCACATATATATGATGAAGTATTTAAAAATGGTTTATATGAAAAAATGTTAAAGAAAAATGAAGGAAAAGAACCATTTGTTTTACATGATGGCCCTCCATATGCTAATGGAGAAATTCATGTTGGTCACGCTTTAAATAAAGTTTTAAAAGATACTATTGTTAGATATAAAAACTTGAAGGGATATTATACTCCATTTATTCCTGGGTTTGATACACATGGTATGCCAACTGAGAAAAAAGCAATTGAAAAACTAGGATTAAATAGAGATGAAATTCCAGTTTCTCAATTTAGAGATACATGTAAAGAATTTACTCAAAATTATAAAGATGTGCAAATTAAAGGATTTAAACGTTTAGGTGTGTTAGCAGATTGGGAGAATCCATATATTACATACCAACCACAAATGGAAGCTAAACAATTAGAAGTTTTTGGTGAAATGTATAAAAGAGGATATATATATAAAGGTTTAAAACCTGTTTATTGGTGTACTGATTGTGAAACAGCTTTAGCAGAAGCTGAAATCGAATATAAAGACGTTAATTCAAATACTGCATATGTAAAATTCCCAGTAGTTGAAGGAAATGGCTTATTTGATGAAAGAGACGTATTTTTTGTTATTTGGACAACAACACCATGGACATTACCTGGAAACGTTGCAATAACTATATCTCCTGATTTTGAATATAGCTTAGTAGAAGCTAATGGGGAAAAATTAATTATAGCTACAGATTTAGTAGATAAAGTTATGAAAATAGCTGAAATTAAAGATTATACAACAATTAAAGCCTTCAAAGGAAATGAATTAGAAGGTGTAAGATGTAGACATCCATTTTTACCAAGAGAATCAAGAGTTGTTCTTGGAAGTGATGATACAATTTTAGTTGAATTAGATACTGGTACAGGTGCAGTTCATACAGCTCCTGGATATGGTAAAGAAGATTATTTATGTGGATTAAAAAATAATCTTGATATCATTGTTACTGTAGATAGCAAGGGACATCAAACAGAAGAAGCTGGTCCATTTGCTGGAATGTATTATGCTAAATCTGATAAAGAGATTATAAAATGGTTAGAAGAACATGACTTATTATTAGCAAAACAAACTATAAACCACTCATATCCACATTGTTGGAGATGTAAACATCCAATTATTTTCAGAGCTACAAGCCAATGGTTTGCATCTGTTGATGGATTTAGAAAACAAGCATTAGAAGCAATTAAAACTGTTAAATGGTATCCAGGTTGGGGTGAAGAAAGAATCACAAAAATGATTGAAGATAGAAATGATTGGTGTATTTCTCGTCAAAGAACATGGGGAGTTCCACTTCCAATTTTCTATTGTAAAAATTGTGAAAAGGAATATGTTACAGCAGAAAGCTTAGAAAAAATTCAAAATATAGTTAAAGAAAAAGGAACAAATGCATGGTTCGACATGGATGTTAAAGATTTAATGCCAGAAAACGCTAAATGTTCTGAATGTGGATGTGCAGAATTTACAAAAGAAACAGATATTATGGATGTTTGGTTTGATTCTGGTTCAACACACGAGTCTGTTTTAGCTGAAAGAGGATTACCTGAAGCAAATCTATATTTAGAGGGAAGTGACCAATATAGAGGATGGTTCCAATCTTCATTATTAACTTCTGTTGCTACAAAAAATAAGGCACCTTACAAAGAGGTTGTAACACATGGATATGTTGTTGATGAACAAGGTAGAAAAATGTCAAAGAGCCTTGGAAATGGTATAGATCCAATTCAAATGTGTAATGAATTAGGTGCAGATATTCTAAGATTATGGGCTTTATCATCAGATTATACTTCAGATGTAAGTATTTCAAAAGGAATTTTAAAACAAGTTGCAGAAGTATACAGAAAGATACGTAACACAGCAAGATTTATTTTAGGTAATATTGATGGATTAGATGTTAATGCTTTAACTCCATATGAAGAGTTAGAAGAAATTGATAAATTTGCATTAATCAAATTAAATAAGTTAATTGCGGATTGTTCAAAAGCATATGAAGAATATGATTTTAACAAAGCATATCAAACAATTAACACATTCTGTGTTGTTGATATGAGTAACTTCTATTTAGACATAATAAAAGACAGATTATATACTTCAAAACCAGATTCAAAAGAAAGAAAATCAGCTCAAACTGCAATGTATTTAATACTAGATGCTTTAGTTAAAATTTTAGCTCCAATGACATGTTTTACTGCTGAAGAAATCTGGAAATATATGCCACACACAGAAAATGAGAATGTTGAAAGCGTAATGCTAACATATTATCCAGAGGTTAATAGTAAATATGAAAATAAAGACTTAGAAGCTAAATGGAATAAAATTATAGCTTTAAAAGAAAACGTAGCTAAGAAATTAGAAGAAGCTAGAGCAGCAAAAGTTATAGGACATTCATTAAATGCAAAAGTTGTAATTTCAGCAGAAGGAACAGAGTATGATTTCTTAAAAGAAAATGAAGAATTACTAATGACTGTATTTATAGTTTCAGGATTAGAAATTGTAAATGGTAGTGATGATATCAAAGTTGAAGTTGCAGATGGTGAAAAATGTGAGAGATGTTGGATGTATTCTACAACTGTTGGTGAAGACAAAGAAAATCCTACAATTTGTCATAGATGTAGCGAGAATTTGAAATAATTAGATGGAAAATGGGGATGATTCCAATTTCCTATAACACAAAAAACGGTTCAGCAATTAAGCTGAACCGTTTTTGTGTTTGAGGTTTACCAGAGAACAAAAAGCGTATCGTTCTTTCTGTTGTAATAAGCTTCTCTGTGTGAGAAAGGAACGAAGAGGTTTTCATCATGTTTGAAGCCGAGTTCAATCAGCCTTTCTATTTGAAAACCGAAAGGTTTTGCAACCTTAATTGCAGATTCAGTGTAGATTGCAATCAGACCATCCTTGATGTTGTATTTCATGCAATCATCTTTTGAAAATCTAGTGGGCTCTCCAGATACGCATTTTTTTGCATATTTTTTAAATGAAAGCCAAGCTGTCTCAATTTGCTTGTCACTGTATCCTGCGGCCTTGCATTCCTCTCTTGTTGAAGGGCATCTCGGGATAACAATGTAGTCTGTGTCATATAACAGATACTGCATTACGTGCTGTTCCGCGGGAGAATTGCCTTCGAGATTCATTATACAGAGTTCGCCAGGAATTTCATGTTTTGTTGTGCTAGTATTCATTTTGTACCTCTACACTCATATTGGAGTGCTTCTGCCAACATTTAAGTGGCTATAAATTTTAGCTGAAAAATCAACTGTGAATATTATATCATATTTACATAAAATATGCAAATCAACATAATTATATTTCAAATTATGTTGATTTTTGTCATATTTTTTAGTATAATGTAACGAGTTATGAAAGTGTGCCAATGGGGACGTAGATAAATGGCAGAGAGAAAGGAAATAAAATGAAAGTATCAGATTTTAATTATAATTTACCAGAGGAATTAATTGCTCAAACACCAATTCAAAAAAGAGATGAATCAAGATTAATGGTGTTAGATAAAACAAACAAAACTATAGAACACAAAGTATTTAAAGATATTCTAGATTACTTAAAACCAGGAGATTGTCTAGTAAGAAATAACACAAAAGTTATTCCAGCGAGATTATATGGAATTAAAGAAGACACAGGTGTAAATGTAGAATTTTTATTATTGAATAGAATTGAAGGTGACATCTGGGAAGTAATGGTTCACCCAGGAAGACGTTTGAAGAAGGGGGCTAAAGTTACTTTTGGAGATGGATTACTAAAAGCAGAAATTCTAGAGCAAATGGAAAATGGAAACAGAAAAGTAAAATTCGAATACAAAGGAATTTTTAATGAAATATTAGACCAAATAGGTTTAATGCCATTACCACCTTATATTAAAGAAAGATTAAATGATAAAGATAGATATCAAACAGTTTATGCAAAATATGAAGGTTCAGCAGCTGCACCAACAGCTGGATTACATTTTACAGATGAACTTTTAGAAAAAATAAAAGCTAAAGGTGTTGAAATTGCAAATGTAACATTACATGTTGGTATTGGAACATTCAGACCAGTAAAAGTTGAAAATATAGAAGATCACGACATGCATTCAGAACATTATTATATAAAACAAGAAGATGCTGATAAAATCAATAATGCACGTAAAAATGGTGGTAGAATAATATCTGTTGGTACAACATCATGCAGAGTGCTTGAATCAGTTGCAGATGAAAATGGATTTGTTAAAGAAGTTGAAGGGGATACAAGTATATTTATTTACCCAGGTTACAAATTTAAATGTATAGATTGTTTAATTACAAATTTCCATTTACCAGAATCAACTTTAATTATGTTGGTTTCAACATTAGCAGGAAAAGATTTTGTAATGAGTGCTTATGAAGAAGCAGTTAAAGAAAAATATAGATTCTTTAGTTTTGGAGATGCTATGTTTATTTATTAAAAGGGGGAGAAAACATGGAACAAAAACATGCAGTAACATATGAACTACTACATGTAGATAAAAATTCAGGTGCAAGAAGAGGTGTAATACATACACCACATGGAGATATTCAAACTCCAGTTTTTATGCCTGTTGGAACACAAGCAACTGTTAAATCAATGACACCTGAAGAATTAAAGGAAATAGATGCTCAAATTATTTTATCAAATACATATCATTTATACCTAAGACCAGGTAGTAAATTAGTAAGAGAAGCTGGAAAACTTCATAATTTCATGAAATGGGATAGACCAATTTTAACTGATAGTGGCGGTTTTCAAGTATTTAGTTTGGGTGCATTACGTACAATTAGTGAAGAAGGGGTTGAATTTAAATCTCATTTAGATGGAAGTAAGCATTTATTTACACCTGAAAAAGTAATGGAAATTGAAGAAGATTTAGGTGCAGATATTATAATGGCTTTTGATGAATGTGTTGAGCATGGTGCAACATATGAATATACAAAACAATCTATGGAAAGAACTACAAGATGGGCAAAACGTTGTAAAGATGCTCATACTAACATAGATGAACAATCATTATTTGGAATTATTCAAGGTGGATTTTATAAAGATTTAAGAGATAAGAGTTTGGAAGATTTAGTTGCATTAGATTTACCAGGTTATGCAATTGGTGGTATAAGTGTTGGAGAAACTAAGGAGGAGTTTTTAGATATTTTGAGATATACTGCTCCTAAAATGCCAGAAAATAAACCTAGATATTTAATGGGGGTTGGAACACCAGATTATCTAATTGAGTCAGCTTTAGCTGGAATTGATATGTGTGATTGTGTTCTACCAACAAGAATTGCAAGAAATGGTACTGCAATGACATGGAATGGAAAAGTTGTTGTTAGAAATGCAACGTATGAAAGAGATTTTACTCCACTAGATTCTGAATGTGATTGCTATACTTGTAAAAATTATACAAGAGCGTACATACGTCATCTTATAAAATGCAATGAAATTCTAGGTGTAAGGCTATTAACAATTCATAATTTAAAGTTCTTGACTAAATTAATGGAAAAGGTTAGAATAGAAATAGAGAATGACAACCTTTTGAATTTCAGAGATGAATTTTATAAAAAATATGGTTACACAAAAGAATAAAGGAGGAGAAATTTATATGAGTTTATTACAGGAAAACCGTAAAATTGAAAGCAGTAGCAAAAAAATATATATGATGTGTGGCATTGGCATAATAGTTTTATTATTTATAATCGTTGCATTACTTGCAATGGTAAGCTCAATTAATAAGAATAAAGTTAAACTTTATATTGATGGACAAAACCGTAATGTAAAAGAGTTTTTAATTAGTAAAGATGATACTATATATATTGGCTTGGAAAGCTTAACAAAAGCTATTGCAAATGATGGATATACATATAGAAGAGGAAATAGAGATATTGAAGATGAAAATCAGTGTTATATAACAGATTCAGCACTTCAAGAAAGTGTATTTTTTAAGGTTGGATCAAATGAAATATATAAAGCTAATGAGAATTCAAATGAGGTAGTACATTATACTATTTCTAAACCTGTTATAAAGGAAAATGAAAAAATATATATTCCAATCGAAGATTGTAAAAATGCTTTAAATATGAAATTTTCAAAAAACAATAATGAATATACTATTTCAACAATAGAATATTTAGAAAAGTACTATAATAAACAAGCATCAAACAATTTCGTGCCTGACACATCTATTGTTTGGGATACATTGGCAGCTAATAAAAAATTACTAAGAGAAGGTATGGTTGTAATAAAGGATGGTTCAGGAAATTTAGGAATTGCTTTTGTTTCAAGCTCTACTGATAGCAAGAAAAAGATTACAAAGGTGTCTACATCACAACTTATAACACCTAAATATAAGTATATAAAATATGTTGAAAAATATAATCAACTAATTGTTGAAACACAAAGTGGTAGAGGAATTGTTGAGTTAAATAAAGCAGAAGATGGATCTTTTAGTATTAAAACAATTGTAACACCTCAATATGATGATATTTTACAATTAGATGAAGATAGATTTATTATAAGCAAGGTTGAAGGTGAAGGAAACAGTAAGGCTACTAAATATGGTATAATTAATAAGGATGGCGAAGAATTGCTACCAGTTGAATACCAAAAGATAGGTGTTAATGCTTCTCAATTTACTAACAATAATCTTGAAAACGAATTCATAGTTTTTGATTATTTGATTCCAGTTAAAAAGAATAATTTATGGGGATTTGTAAATTTAAAAGGCCAAACAATTATTGACATGATATATACAGATTTAGGTTGTACAGAATCAAATCCAAGTTCAAATGTTTTAATAATACCAAATGAGGAATTAATTGTAGTGAAAAGTGATACAAACTATGGAATAATTAATAAAACTGGAAAGATATTCATTAAACCTGTTTTAACAAAGGTATATAAAGAAAACGAAGATGGAACAGATAGATATTATATGATTTATAATGAAAAGAAAGTTGATATAGAGAAGTATTATCAAAATAATAATTTAAAAACAACAGTTAGTGATAATAACTCAAGTAATGAAAATGATAAAGAGTCTGAAGAAAAGATAGACAACAGTGAAAAAACAACAGAAGATGTAGAAGTAGAAGAAAAAAGTGAAAATACATCTGAAGAAAAGCAAGATTAATTTATAGCTTAATGAAAAACATAAGTATGGGAACATACTTATGTTTTTTTGTGTCATAAAAATTATTAAAAGTAATATTATTAATTATAAATACTATTAAGAAAGGTTAATAAGGTATTTTTATGAAAGCTATAAATAAAACAAACAGAAATATTTATTCAATATTAAAAGGATTTGGAATATCCTTAATTTTGAGTGTGATTTTTATATGGATATATGCATTAATTTTGGTAAAAACTAATATACAAGAGAATACAATAGTGCCAGTAATAATGGTTATAAGTAGTGTTAGTATTTTAATTGGAAGTTCAGCTTCGTGTTTGAAAGTTAAGAAAAATGGAATATTAAATGGAGCTTGTGTAGGAGGATTGTATTTTATTACGTTATATTTGCTTTCAAGCATAGCTTTATGCGGTTTTGGATTTAATGTTAAATCACTGCTTATAATTGCATTAGGAATAGCTTTTGGTGGAATAGGAGGAATTATTGGTGTAAATATTAGAAAATGATGAGTTTATGTTATAAATTTTTGAACAGTAAAAATTTATAAATAATTTAAAAAAACAGTTGATATTTTTATTATTTTAATATAAAATTTAAAAGTAATTGGAGGAATGATATGGTAACATTAGAAGACGTTAAGAATAATCCAGAGGTACAGCAATTAATTTTAGGTTCGCAAGAAGAATTAAATGCTTTGGGATATACAGAGCACTCTTTTAGACATATAGGAATTGTTTCAAAAAGAGCAGGAGATGTTCTTGAAATATTGGGATATGATGAAAGAAGAGTTGAACTTGCGCGAATAGCAGGGTATTTACATGATATTGGAAATTGTGTGAATAGAACAGATCATGCTCATTCGGGAGCTATATTAGCTTATCAAATTTTAAAAGATATGGGAATGGATGCAAAAGAAAGATCTGAGATAATTACAGCAATTGGAAATCATGACGAAAAAACAGGAACAGCTGTTAGTGACATTTCTGCTGCGTTGATACTTGCAGATAAGTCAGATGTTCATAGAGATAGAGTTGTAAATACTAACATGTCTACATTTGATAAACACGATAAGGTTAATTATGCTGTTACAAATTCAAATTTTATTATTTCAAAAGAAAACAGAAAAGTAATATTGGACTTGACAATTGATACTAATATTTCACCAGTATTAGACTATTTTGAAATTTTTATGGACAGAACCATGATGAGCAAACATGCAGCAAAATTTTTAAATATTTGGTTTGAATTAATTATCAATGATACAAAATTACTTTAAAATGGGAGGAATAGAAGTGAAAAAAGAGGGTTCTTTAAAATCAATTTTAGCAATATTAGTTATAGTATTAATTTGTGTAGTTTCTTTAGGTGGAATATATGTAAAGGATAAAAACTTTATGAAAAATATTTTGCCTGATTATGTTTTAGGACAAGATTTAAATGGTAGTATAATTATGAAATTAGACGTAAATAAACCAGAAGAGTCTTCAGAAGCAACAGAAGAAAATGCTGAAAATGTGGAAGAAGATGCAGAACAAGCTGAAAGTGAAGAGGCATCTGAAAATAATAATTCAGAAAATAAAGAAAATAAAGAAAATAAAGAAAATGGACAAGCAGAGGATATTTATAATGCAAAAAATTATAAAAAATCAAAATCTATAATAGAAAAAAGATTTAAAGTGGCAGGTATTGAACAATATGAGGTGCGTCTTGACGAACAATCTGGAAGTATTGTGGTTGAAGTGCCAAAAAATATAGATTCTTCAGTATTGCAAAGTATATATCAAACTGGTAAAACTGAAATAAAAATTACAGAAACAAATGAAGTTATTGCTGATAAAAACAATATAAAAGAATTTGCTACATCTATTGATGATACTTATGCTAGTGTTGGCGTAGGGTCAAATG
This sequence comes from uncultured Lachnospiraceae bacterium, assembly GCA_947165105.1. The sequence continues at coordinate 11,913 of CAMUZC010000020.1, forward strand.
TAAAAATAGATATTAAATTTAATCAAGATGCAGTAAAAAAATTCAAAGAATTAAAAAATAATTACAAACCAGGAACAAATGAAAGTGGAATTGTTACAGAAAATAATGTTTCAATTCTTGTTGATGGAAGTTCAATTGTTTCATTAACAGAGACAGAGTTCTTACAATCAGCAGTAAATGGTAGTGTTCAATTATATGGTAACTACACAACTGATTTCAAAACACTAACAAGTTCTTTAAATGGAATTAACAGTATTAAGATGTTAGTTGAAACAGATGATTTACCAGTTACTTATACAAGAAGTTATCAAAGTGATGTTATTAATTCAAATGTAAATAAATATGGAATAATTAGCGTTTTCGCAATTGTTTTAATCGCAATGTTAGTATATTTATTATATAAATTCAAATTAAAAGGATTATTAGCAGAAATTAATATCATAGGTTTTGCTTCATTACTTTTATTGATAATAAGATTTACAAAAGTTGAAATATCAATAGCTTCATTAGTTGCAATTGGAGGAATGTTAGCATTACAATTTATTTATTTGATTAAATTATTAGGTAATGAAAAAGTTATATCTAAAGTATTTAATAGTGAAACATTAGAATTTTCAAAAACACTAATACCATTGTTAATTTTAAGTGTGTTTACTGCACTTATTCCAGCGTTAGAAAGTTCAAAAATTATACCTTTTGGAAATATTCAAGGAATGGCAAACTTTGGAATGGTTGGATTCTGGGGATTAATCGTATTTGAAATATTCAATAATGTTATTACAAGAGCAATGTTTACAAATGCAAAAAAATAAATAAGTTGAAAGAGGGAAAAAATATGAAAAACAAATTTTTAGCAGTAGTAGCTGCTATAATCCTTATAGGAATAATAGTTATGGCTGCTGTTGGTTTTAATTTAGATGCAAATTATAAAGAATATAAATTAATAGAAGTTAAAATTGGAAAAGAATTTAAAGTAGGAGATATTGAGTCAATTACTAATGAAGTTTTTTCAGGTAAAAAAGTTCAAATACAAAAGGTTGGAGACTTTGCAGATTCTGTTGCAATAAAACTAATTGATTCAGATGTGTCTGATGAACAAAAAAATACATTAAATACAAAAATTAATGAGAAATTTGGAATTGAAAATACAGTAGATAGCATTAATGTTAATACAATACCAAAAATTAAAGTGTTTGATTTAATTAAACCTTATTTAGTTCCTTTAGCTATCATTACATTTATTGTTTTAATATATATGGTTGTTAGATTTAGAAAAATTGGTGTTGCTAAAGTTGCAGCGCAAACTATAGGAATGACAGTAATGGCAGAATTATTGTTTTTTGCAATCATTGCTATTACAAGACATCCAATTAATTCATTAGTAATGCCTGTAGCATTAATCATTTATGTTACAATTCTTACAATGTTAACAGGAATGTATGAAAAGCAAAGATCAATAGAAGAGTAATTATTTAAATAAGTTAATAAACAAAAAAAGACGTTATGAATATAATATATTATAATGTCTTTTTTTGTTGCAATTATATGTCGAAATTGCTGCTGAAGAATGTGTTAATAAGGAGGAGTTAATTTTGAAAAAATGGTTATACAAATTCCAAAAAAAGTTTGCACGTAGTTTGGAAAATGATATAAGTTATAACATGATGCAAAGAATGATTAAGGAAAATTCAGAGGTTGTAGTTATTGATGTTAGAACGAGGGATGAGTTTGGATACAATCATTTGAGAGGAGCTATAAATATTCCATTGCAAGATATTTGCGAAGAGAAGGTAAGAAGATATGTGAGAAATAAATTATGTGTAATAATCGTATATTGTGAGTATGGTGGTAGAAGTAAAAAGGCTATGAATAAATTAAAGAAAATGGGATATGAAAATGTATATAATTTAGATGGTGGAATTGAAAATATATAAAATTAGACGAAAAGTATCAAGAAGAAATGATATTTTTCGTCTAATTTAAAATTATTTTCTGTTTAAATTTGTTTCTTTTTCGCCATTATATGTATCTATAAAATATATTGGTCTATGTTTAGTTTCATAAAATGCTCTTCCCAGATATTCACCAATTACTCCAAGGAATATTAATTGAATCCCGCCTAGGAATAGTATTACTACCATTGTTGAAGCATAACCTGGCATATCAATTCCATAAATTAAAGTTTTTATAATTATAAATAACATATATATAAAACCAATAAGTGAAACCAAAACACCTATTACAGCAGACCATCTAAGTGGTGCTGTTGTAAATGAAGTTATTCCATCAATTGATAAATCTATTAGTTTTTTATAATTCCATTTAGTTTTACCTGCAGCTCTAGGATCTCTATCATATAAAATTTCTTTTTTATTATAGCCAATCCAACTAAATAATCCTTTTGTATATCTTTGAGATTCTCTAATTTGTTTTAAAGCTTCAACACAACGTCTGTCTAATAATCTGAAATCTCCAGTATCTTTCTGAATTTCAATTTTTGTGACACTTTGCAATGTTTTATAATACATTTTTGATGTGAATTTTTTTAGCCATGTTTCGCCTTTTCTAGACTTTCTTTTTGCATAAACATCATCATAACCTTGTTCCCAGTATTCAATCATTTCAGGAATTAATTCTGGTGGATCTTGTAAATCTGCATCTATTATGATAACTGCATCTCCTTTTGCATAGTCTAGTCCTGCTATCATTGCAGTTTCTTTACCAAAGTTTCTAGATAAGTTTAAATAGCAAACTCTGTTATCATGTCTTCTTAATTCTTTCATTATATTTAAAGTATTATCTTTGCTACCATCATTAATAAGTAAAATTTCAAAATCATAGTTTGGAATGCTATTCATTAATTTTGATAGTCTTTCATATAGCATATATAGTACGTCTTCTTCATTATATGCTGGTACAAGTATTGTTATTAATTTTTTATTTTCCATTTATTTTCCTCCTTAGAGATACTACGTATATTATAACATAATTTTTTGTTTTGTCCATAGGTTGTGGAAGTTCATAGAAATCTTGAACAACAGAGGGGATAGACATTAATTAAGAATTAGTATATAATAGTAGCATGAAAAGTTTAATAGTTAATGAAAAATATAATGGTAAAAAATTAAGTCAATTTTTATTTGATAATTTTAATGGACTTACAAATAATACTTTTAATAAGACTTTAAGAAAAAAAGATATTAGAATTAATGATGTTAGGGTATCTGAAAATAAAACTATATATGAAGGAGATGAAATAAAAGTATATATAGTTGATGATTTATTGTATAAGAAAGATACTAACAGTCAAATTGAAATTGTATATGAAGATTCTAATATTGTTGTTTTTAACAAGCCAGAGAATATTGAAGTTACGGGCGAGAACTCTTTGGAGACATATGCTGAAAAGATATATGAAAATCAATTTATTAAACCATGTCATAGATTGGATAGAAATACAACTGGGCTGGTTTTATTTGCAAAAGATGAAGAAAGTTTGAACATTTTGCTAAATATGTTTAAAAATCGTAATATTCAAAAACATTATAGATGCGTTGTAGTGGGAATTCCAAGACAAGATTCAAAAATTCTTGAAGCATATTTATTCAAAGATAATAAAAAATCTATGGTATATATTTCTGATACACCAAAAACAGGTTATAGAAAAATTGTAACATCATATAAAATTATAAAAAAAGATTATGAAAACAATTTAGCTACTTTAGATGTGGAACTTCATACTGGAAGAACACATCAAATTAGAGCACATTTAGCACATATTGGTTTTCCAATTTTGGGTGATGGAAAATATGGAATTAATAATGTTAATAAGAAATTCAAAGCAAAAACTCAAAAATTATGTAGTTATAGTTTGAAATTTAATTTTAATGGGGAAAAAAATAAATTAGATTATTTAGATAATCAATTGATTAAGTTAAAAAAATCATATTAAAGACATTATGATAATTAAATATAAGTAAAGTAAACTTGACATAGCACAAATTATATAGTATAATTTGTGCTATGTTGGATTATATCAACAAATTCAAAAGAAAGGAAAAAGAGATAAAGTGAAAATAATATTAAAACACGTATTAAAAAACATTAAAGAAAAGAAAATTAGAAGTTTAATTATAGTGTTGTCATTAATAGCAATATCTATAATTACAATGATTTGTGTTTCAATGGGAGACGAACTTAAAGAAAAATATGTTCAAACATTGAGAGGAGTAGTAGGAGATACTGATTTAACTGTAACAGTAAAAACAATAGCAGCAGATGAGGAAGAAGATGGAGTAAAAGGTGATATGTCTTCTACTGAAAATATTAGTAAAATTGATTTATCAAAATTAAATTTACCAAAAGATAAAATCAATTATGCTTCAATGGTTAGCAATCCAATAAAAATAGAGTATAAAGATGATTATAAATATGCTTTAATTAATGGATTTGACCTAAAAAAAGCAATGGATTTAAGATTATTTAAAAACAATGATGTAGGAAATTTAAAAGAAAATGAAATTGCAATAACAGAAAACACAGCAAAAGACTTAAATGTAAAAGTTGGAGATTATGTTACTGTTATTAAAGAAGATGAATCAAAGGTTTCTTTAAAAGTAGCATTAATTGCCGAGAAAAAAGGGTACTTTTGTCAAGAAGCAAATAACATTAATATGTTAGTGTGTAGCACACAAACAGCTCAAAGCTTATTAGGATTCAATGAAAATGAAGTTTCAGGCTTATTAATAAAATGTAACGATACAAGTAAAGCTAAAGAAATTAAAGATGAAATATTAAATAATAATAAAGAAGTTGATTTACAAGTACAAGAAATTTTAGATGAAGAAATGATTAAAGAAGCAACAGAGTCTATAATGCAAGTTTTCATATTGTTACTTGCTATTATACTTGTAATGGTATTTTTCGTAATTAGTTCATTATCAAAAATCATAATTAATGAAAGAATTCCAGTAATAGGAACATTTAGAAGTGTTGGTGCAACAAAAACAAAAATGAACTTAATATTAATACTTGAAAATGCTATATATGGTATAATTGGTGGAGCAATTGGAGCAGTTATAGGAGCAAACATTAAAAGCTCAGTTTCTGGAGTATTCTTTTCAGCGGGAGATGGAATTGAAATTGCAAAAACAAATGGAACAGTTCCATTTACATACATAATAGCAGTAATTGCATTGTCAGTTATACTTCAAATTTTTATGTCAATAACAGCAATTATAAAAAATAACAAAAGACCTATTAAGGAAATTATATTTAATACAAAAACTGCTAAATACAAAAAATCATATGTAAAAACAATATTAGGAATTGTACTAGCAATTTTAACAGTTGTATTATATAAAATTAATGTAAAAGGAGATGCTGCAATAGCATTAGCAGCATTAATGACTGCTACAATAGCAGTAGCATTTGAAGTACCAGTTGTTTTAGCTATTTTCTCAAAAATATTTAAATTTATAGCTGAGAAATTAAAAATGCCAGTTTTAAGTTTAGCAAGCAGCAATATTAGAAATAACAAATCTATAATTAATAGTTCAGAATTAATAGCTGTAACATTAACTTTATTGCTTTCATTATTTATGATTATATCTTCAACAACAGCTATATTTACAGCATTTGAAAAAATGCTTAAATCGGATCTTTTAATTGAATATCCATCATATAGAATTGAAGAATATGAATATATTAAAGATATAGAAAATGTTGATGATATTTATCCAGAATATTATGCTTCAAATACTAAGATAAATGATAATGAAAAAAGTGACTTATTAGTTATAGCACAGTATGGACCAGAAAAAAGATTAAAATTTGAAGATGCATTTGTAGTTGATGAAGAAAAATATAATAATTTAAAATATGATGAAGTTATTTTAGATGAATTAGTTCTAAAAAAATATGATTTAAAAGTTGGAGATACTTGTAAACTTACATTAAATTCTAAGAGTGAAGATAAAGAGCATATTATAGAACAAAATGTTAAAATTATTGCATCTTGTGATAGTACACAATTCTCAACTTCAAGACAAACTGCTATTATAAGTTTTGAATTATACAAAAAAGCATATGGAGCAGTACCATCACAGATTTTAATTAATGTAAAAGATAAAGCGAAAATTGATGATACACTTAATGAACTTAAAAATAAAGTAGATGACTTTGGAGTAACAATTGAAACTAAAACTGCATATATCGATAATCAAAAAACACAAGTAATGTCATTAATTTCAGCATTTACAGCTTTAATGGGAATGGGAGTTTTACTATCATTTATAGGTATAATTAATAATCAAATTATAAGCTTTATGCAAAGAAAACGTGAATATGCAATGTTATATTCAACAAGTATGAGCAAAAAACAATTAAAAAGATTAATAACATTAGAAACAGCACTTTCATTTGGAGCAATGAGTATATTTGCTTTAGCTGTAAGTTATGGAATGAGCTTTATTACAGATGCTGGAATGAAAGCTATGACTATATGTGTACCTATTATATATGATTTTAAAGGCTTATTTTTACTTACAGTTGGTGTATATGTTGTAATGATTTTGACAAGTATTGCACCTAAATTCAAATTAAGAAAAATGAAAGTAATTGATGAAATCAAATATGAATAAAAAAGTAGAGGAGGATTATTAATGGAAGATATTATATGTGTAAAAAATGTTAGTAAAAGCTTTGGAACTAAAAAGAATCCAGTTGAAGTTTTAAAAGATATTAATATAAATATAAAAAAGGGTGAATTTGTATCACTAATGGGTCAATCTGGTAGTGGAAAATCAACTTTATTATACTTGATTGGTGGTTTAGATAACCCAACTAATGGATCAATTGAAATTGCTGGAAAAGATATTAGTAAAATGAAAGATAAAGCAAAATCAAAAATGAGAAGACAAGATATTGGGTTTGTATTCCAATTTTATAACTTAGTACCAAACTTAACAGTTGAAGAAAATATATTATTACCAGTTGTTATGGATGGCAAAAGCAAAGGTAAATACAAAAAAGAACTTGATGAAATTCTAAAAATCGTAGGATTAGAAAATAAAAGAAAATGTTTACCAAGAGAATTATCAGGTGGTCAACAACAAAGAGTTTCAATAGCAAGAGCTGTAATTATGAATCCATCAATCATCTTAGCAGACGAAGCTACTGGAAACTTAGACAGTAAATCTGGAAAAGATGTTATGGAATTATTCAGCAAAATAAATAAAGAAAAAAATATTACAATTTTACAAGTTACTCACTCACAAGAAATTGCTGATTATGGTAATAGAACAATTCATTTAAAAGATGGACGTATTGTAGAATAGAGTACAACTTTCAAAAACCTCTTTCTTAGCATAGTATATGTATATCTATACAAATTTTAGTAGATAATATATGTGTGCGTGAGAAAGGGGATTTTTTTAATGAAATCATTTTGTATTAAAAATAATAATAACAAAATATTGGATTATCTACTAATAGAAATAAATAATATAAATTTAGAAAATGTATATGTTTCAGAGAATTGTTTTAAATTATATAAGAATATTATTGTTCATTATACTGGAGAAAATGAGATGGATTTTATATATAAACTATCAGACGTTTTAATGAATTGTATTATAAAATTCTATGAGAAAAATATTGTTAAAAGAGTTATGAATTGTGATTTCTTTTATTTTGCTGCTAATGAGAAGAGTGTTATTTATAAGAATTGTTATGAGTTATTAGATGATCAAGATAATGATAATTATGAGAGTAGAAAAGAAAAGATTTTTAAGTGTTTAGTTGATTATATTTCTAACCATAAGTATTTTATATTAGATGGTTTTGTTAATTTTAGATTATTTGAATACAATTCGCTAGTTGCAGAATGCGTTGATACTGCTGTAAATCAGTATATTATAGATAAAGAATATAAAGAGTTTATTAAATTATTACGTGGATATATAAAATCTGAAAATCCAAGAACAGATACAATTCATGTTATTTATTCAAATTCGGAACCTATAATAATGGATGAAAAGCAAAACATTTTAGTGTATGATAGTCAGTTTGAGCATCCTAAATATTTGTCTGATATAACATTTTCTTCTAAGGATTACTGCTTAAATGCATTGCTGAATTTATTGCCAAAGAAGATTATTGTACATTTATTGGTTCATGAAGATGAGTTTGTGGAAACTTTAAGGCTGATATTTGAAAATAGATTGATGATATGTAAAGAGTGCAATATATGCAAAACTTTTAGCTTATTAA
>CAMUZC010000021.1 GCA_947165105.1 uncultured Lachnospiraceae bacterium
ACAAATAATGGTTATAAATATTGTAAGGATTTAACTCAGGATGATTTATTAGTTACAGATGAAGGTTTATTCAAGATTAAAGAAATAAGCTATTCTGAACAAAATAAGACTTATTCTATAAGTATTTAGGAGAGGTATTATGAAGATTAAAACAAGAATTAGACGAAAAATCGTAGGTTCAGACTTCTCAGCCCAAGAACCTCGTTTAACATGTCACTTATCTGGTGAGGATAAAATGTTAAATGCATACTTAGAAGGTAAAGATCTATATGCCGTTATTTCTGCTGGTGCTTTAAAGAATAATTATGAAGATAATCTTGAATTTTATCCTGAAGGTACTGAAATAGAAATAGATGGAAAGAAAATTATTGCTGGACATAAAACCCATAAAAATTTACAAGGTAAAGCTAATAGAACTATTGGTAAAAAACTTTTATTAGCGTCTACTTATGGTATGGGTGCTGCAAGAGCTGGTATGACAATGGGTAAATCAAAAGAGGAAGGTCAAGAACTACTTGATAACTTCTTCGCAGAATTTAGTAAAGTAAAAGAAGCCATTGATTATTCAAAAGAAAGTTTAAAGAAGTATGGTTATGTTGAAGACTGGTTTGGAAGACGTAGACATTTACCAAAATATTTCTTACCTAGATTTGAAATTAGATATGAGGATCCAACTAAAAATAAAACTGAGACTTTTAATCCAATTTTAGGTTGTAAAGATAGAGAATTAGTTACAGATAAAATGAAATCTTATTTAGCTAAGGCTGAAGAATGTAAAGGTGATAAAGCTTTTGAAAAACTTCAACAACAAGCTAGAAAAGATGGTTATATCTTAATATCAAATACTGGAACTATTGCACAATGTGAAAGACAATGTTTCAATGCAAGAATTCAAGGTGGTGCTGCTACTTTAACAAAGATAGCAATGATAAATATTTATTTTGATGAAAAATTAAAAGAATATGGTGCTAGATTAGTTTGTTCAGTACATGATGAAATCTTAGTTGAATGTTTAGATTTCTATAATAAAGAAGTAGAAGAAAGATTACCACAAATTATGATTGATTCAGCTAAACCTTATATGAAAGTTCCAATGAGTTGTGACCCATATAATGTTCAACGTTGGTATGGAGACGAATTAGCTAATCATATCTTAGATGATTTTAAGAAATTGGAATCTAAAGGTAAGTCTTTCGAAGAAGCAAAAGATATTATCCTTGAAGAAAATTGTGAATTGCCTAAACAAGCAGTAATGGATGTTTTAACTAATAAAAAAGATGTTATTGAGTGGGATCCAGATGACCCTACAGTTTGGGAAGATCAATAAAATATTGTATAATAATATATAATAAAAATATTGAAAGTATGGTGAAATAATGTTAATAAAAACAGAAAATATTAAAGAATTAGTTTCATTAATTAGTACTGCACGTAGTGTAGATTCTAAGAATATTGAAGATGTAAAGCTTAATACTAAAGATAATTTATTATATTTAAGCGTTACAAATAAAGAATATTATGTTTCTGTAAAAGCAGAAGCTGAGCCAACAGACAATCCAGAAAATAAATCTGCTGTAGTTGGTGCTGAAGCATTCTTAACTTTAGTTTCAAGTTTAGCTTCAGAAGAAATTGAATTAATTTTCGAAGAAACATCTTTAAAAATTAAGAGTGGTAAATCAAAGTATTCATTACCATATATCGTTAGAGAATTAAATAATCAGATTAAACCAATAGCAATTGAAAATAAGCTTTCTGAATTTGATTTTTCTTTAGCTAATTTGGAATCAATCTTAGCTGTTAATGCTAAAGAGGTAAAGAAAGTAAAGGATTCAGACGATCCAATTCATCATTTATTCTATTTAACAAAGAATGGATGTTTTACATTTGGAATTGGTAGTTGCTTTAACCAATTTGAATTAAATACTGATGCAGAATTAATGTTAAGTGAACATTTCGTAAATCTATTTAAGTTATTTACTACTGATGTTAAAGCTACTTATGGAGTTGATAATGCAACAGCTAAATTATCCTTAGTTTCAGATAAGGTTTATTTATGTTCTTATATTAATATTGATGATATTTTAATTACTAGAATTAGATCAAATTATGAATCTTCAAAGAGAATGTTTAATTTAGATTATAGTCATAATGTTGATTTTCCAGTTAAAGCTTTCTATGAAGTTTTAAATAGATTAGATACTTTTAGAAAGTCAACAGATGATTTATTTGAAAAGACAACTTCTCTAGTTAATTTAGTTTTAAACGAAAATGAATGTACAATTATCGATAAAAATAAGAATATGGAATACTTAGAACTTGGAACTAAGGTTGAAGCTCCTATTTCAATTATAATTAATACTTATGATATTAAATCAATCTTAAATAGTTGTACTACAGATTTAATTAATATTAAGTTTGGAATTAAGTCTGATGTAATTAGAACAAATCCGATTTTAATTACTTATAATAATGTGTATAACTTAATTCCTGAATGGCCTAGATCTGAATTTGGAGAATAAAAATGGCATATAATTACGGTAAAGCTTGGGAAGAACACTTTAAAGATTATTGGTCTAAATCATTTCCGGAATATTTAATTGCTCGTTTATACGATCAAATAACAAAATATAAAGATGTGTCTCAAAACCCTGCCGATTATTATTCATTTTTAGAAGATAAATTAATCTATTTAGAGTGTAAAGTTACTGAAGAAAATACTTTAAATTTTCAAAAATTTCCTCAATTAGAACGTATGTATAAGTTATCAACAACTTATAAAAATGTTATGGGATATGTAGTTATTTGGTATAAGAGCCATGATTTAGTTGTCATGGTCTCTGACCAAGAAGCTATGAGAATAAAGAATGATGGAAATAAATCAATTAATGTTAAATTATTTACTTCAAAATCTACTGATTATAATTATATAATTGTACCTACTAAGAAACTTTCAACATTCTTAAAGTGTGATTTTTTATCAATTAAAGATAAAATATTAAATAAAGAGGTGATATAATGATAGATATTACTAATGCTAAAGATGAAGTAAATAAGGTCGTAGATCAATTAGCTGAATCAGTTGCAGATCTTACTAATGAGATGACTGCAAGATTAGATGCTTTAATTAAGAAAGTTGCTCTTGGTGTTGATTTAATGACTAACGCTGAAATAAGAGAAACTATGGCTAAGATCAGTGTTGAAGCTTATTCTATTGGAATTTTAAAAGAACAAAATTCTCTTAGAGATGCTTGTGCCTCAGCTTTATATAAAGAAGCAGCAGCACGTTCATTCTCAACTACAGTCGGTTCTGTAGAAGCAAAAAAGAATCAATCTGTTCTAGACACTTTAGATAGACAAGCTGTTTCAATATTGTATAATACTTCGACAAACTTATTAAAAACTAAGTGCGATGAAGCACATAGAATTGTAAGTGTATTAAGTAATATTTTGATCTCAAGAGCTGCTGAAGCTAAAAATCAATATAGTCCACGTAGTGAATTAGATCAAATGCCTTATAATAATGACGAAAATGGAGATAATTAATGGCTAAAAAGGAAGCAAAAACATTTGCAGAAGCGGTTGCAAATATAAATTCCGCTAATAAAAAATGAAAAGTTCTTTCATTTGGTGATCCATCTAGAGAATTAAAGAAATTACCTTTAAAATCTCTTCCAATTGATTTATCATTTAAAGGTGGTTTACCTTATGGACAATTAGTTACTGTTTCTGGTGTAGAACACTCAGGTAAATCTTCTTATGCTGCAGCTATGATGGCTAGATATCAAGAAGAAAATCCTGGAAAAGTTTGTATTTGGATTGATGGAGAAAATACACTATTAACACAAGGTTCATATTTTAAATCTGATTATGGTCTATCTTATGATGAAAGTTGTTTCTTAAGATATGATACTGCCGGTAAAGCTGCTGAGGAAATTTTCCAAGATATTCTTGAATTACAAGGATTTAATGAGATTGGTATGATTGTATTAGATTCTTCTAAGAGTTTAATTTCAATGGCGGATTTAGATAATGAATTTGTTAAGGATAATGGACAAAGAGCTTCTATTGCTAAGCCTATGGGTAAATTTGTTAGAGCAATGGTTCAATATCTTCCTAAGAGAAATAATATTTTATTAGTAATAAATCAAGTAACTATTGAAAAGGAAATGTTCTCAACAACATATACTGAATCTGGTGGTTATTCATTAAGATTCTTCCCAAGTGTTAAGATTAGATTTGGTACACGTACATTTACTGCTACAACTGCTACTGGCTTATTAAAAACTGATATCAGTTCATCTAAAGCTCAAGGCGAATATGCAGATAAGGTTAACGGAATGCAATTCCACTATGTTGTAGTAAAGAATAGAACTAACATTATGACTAATGCTGGTGGATTTATTACAGTTAAGTTTGGAAAAGGAATTGATAGAGTACATGACTTCTTAGAAGTTATAGAAACTGCTAAAGTTTTATTCCATCCATCTCCTAGAACTGAAGCTCTAGTTGATTTAATTACTGGTGAAATTCTAAAAGATAAAGTTACTGGAAGAGATTTACAATTCTCAAAGCATTCGGACTTAGAGAATTATCTTGAAGAAAATAAAGATTTCTTTGATGAATATTATTTCCAAGTTTTAGATTTCTTATGTGGTAAGAAAGAAAACTTAAATCTATTAGATCAAAATGTTGTAGCTGAATTAATGGATCAAGAAGCACAGATTATGAAAGATATTCCAACAGAAGCTGCAGCTCTAGCTGCTGATGGACTTACTGAGGAAGATTTAAGAGATGTCCAATCCATTTAGAATAAAATCCGAGAGTTCTGGTGGTAAACCCACCAGATTTTTCTCAGATAAACAAGAAAAAGCTGTAGCAAAAGCTACAGGTGGTAGACAAACAAAAAACTCTGGTGCTTCATTATTTCAAAAATCCGATGTTTTATTAGACGATTTTACTTTAGAATGTAAAACAAAGACATCAAATTGTGAATCTATTTCTATTAAAAAAGAATGGTTCGATAAACAATTAAGAGAAAGTATTCAAATGGGTAAACATTATTCAGCTATTGTAATTAATTTTGGTCCTGATGCTCCATATAATGAAAATCATTACATTATTGATGAGCGATTATTTAATATGTTATTAGATTATATTGCAGAATTAAAAAATAATCCAGAAGAATAAGGAGATTAATATGCCTTCAGACATAATTAAAAAACAATTATTATCTCTAGAATTAGCTATTCCATCTTCTTATGATCCAAAAACAAATTCTTATTTTATTCCTAAATACTCTGGTGATATTTATTCAGTAGGTAAAAGCTATCTTATTGAATTAAATAGTGAATTATTATTAACAGATAAAATTTACGAATGGGAAAATACTAGAAAACCTAGTTCAAAATATTTAAAAATAACAGTAAACCAATCTATTGCTAAAATGATCCAAGTTATGGGTGTTGAAGCTGACCTTGGAGATTCATTTACTCAGACAAAAATTTGAGAGGGTTGGTTAAATATAGATTATATAAAACAAATAAAACCACTTTAATTTGTTGTATTATATTATATCGAGGTGATAATGTGGAACAATCTTTAGCCGTAAAATATCGTCCAACTGAATTTGAACATGTTGTTGGACAATCAATTAATTGTGATATTCTACAAAGTCAATTAAAGAATAAAAAAATTAAACATGGCTATTTATTTAGTGGAGCATCTGGTTGTGGTAAGACAACATTAGCAAAGATTTTTGCAAATAAAGTTAATGATCAAGAAGCTCCAATTGAATTAGACTGTGCTTCACATAACTCAGTAGAAGATGTAAAAGATATTTTAAAATTATCTAGAAAAAGAGTTTTGCACGGAGAATATAAAGTATTTATCTTAGATGAATGTCATATGTTCTCTTCAACAGCTTGGAATGCATTTTTAAAGAGTATTGAAGAACCGTCTGAATTTACTATTTATATCTTCTGTACAACAGAACCAGAAAAGATACCAGAAACAATCTTAAATAGATTACAAAGATATAATTTTGGTAAGATTTCTTTAGAGGATATAAAATCAAGATTACAAATTATTTGTAATAGTGAAAATATTAAAATTACTGAAGATGCATTAGATCTAATTGCAAAGATTAGTAATGGTTCTCTTCGTGATGCTATTATGACATTAGAACAATGTTCAGATTATTCAGATAATTTAACATTAGATAGTGTTAAAACAGTTGTTGGTGATTTAACTTTATTAAATATGTTAAGATTAACTAAAGCTTTAATTGAAAAGGATCAAAAAACAATCATTGAAATTATTACTACGTTATTTAATAGTGGACATGATTTAAAAGCATTCTTAACTAATTATTTAAGCTTTAATTTAGATTTAACAAAATATGTTTTATTTAGAAATATTGATGTTACTGCGATTCCAAAGTACCTAGAACAAAATGTTCAATCTGTTATATTTAATTGTGGAAGTAATCCAAATGAAGCTATAAATTATTTAAATGATTTATCTGAAGTTTTATTAAAATTAAAAACATTAGTTAGATTCGATTCATCTTATCAAAATACTATTATTATTTCTTTAATATCTTTTATTAGACGTTAGGTGGTGATTAATTATGAATATTATTGGACAAGAACCAATTATGAATTTAATTAATCAATATACTAGAGAATCACTTCCAAAATCAATATTATTTATTGGTGAAGATGGTTGTGGAAAGAAATTAATTAGTAATTATTTAGCAAAGAAAGTCGATTTAGAAGTTATAGATATAAATGAAGAAGTTACTGATGAAGAGCTAGATTCATATTTATATGGAGTTCATCCAAAAATTTATAGGATTAATCTTGATTTATTTAAACAGAAAAATCAAAATCAATTCTTAAAGTTTATTGAAGAACCTACTAAAAATGTTTTCGTAATTCTAACAAGTACTTCTGAATCATTTATACTTCCAACCATATTAAATAGATGTATAAAATTTAGATTTGCTCAATACACACCAGATCAATTAAAAGAAATTGCATCTTTAAGTAATATGCATTTCAGTGATTTAATGTATAAAGTTTGTAAAACTCCAGGTCAACTTTTAGATAAAGATGATGACCAATTAACTAAACTTTCTACTTTATGTTCTAAAATGGTTCGTTCAATACGTGCTTATACTAAAGAATCATTTTTAGGAATTTTTACAAAGATAAATTATAAAGAAGATTATGAATTATTTGATTTTAATTTATTTTTAAATGTGTTAGAATATGTAGCATTTGATGAGTATTTATTATCTAATAATTTAGATTCATTAAAGATTTATGAAGTTACTAATAATTATAAGTCTTTATATACTGAAGCAAATCGACCAGTTAAAGAACAATTTATGATAAATTTTCTAATGGTTTTATATGATAAAGTTGTATTAGGAAGTGATAATTAATGATTAGCTTAGATGAATTAAAACATTCTATTGAAGACGATACTTTAACTATTGATTTATTAGTATTTGTATGTAAAGATAAACAAACATGGTTAGCTGATCAATATATTAATTGGATATGTGACCAAAATGGTTATAAGCATAATTTAATAGACAGTCTAGCTGAAGTAAATAAGAATTCAGCTGTAGCATTAATTGGTGATTTTAAAAAAGATTTAAATATTATTAGAACAGATGTATTTAAAGAAAATTATGATTTCGATTTAGTTGAAAATACGATAATTGTCTGTGAAAAAATAGATAAAAAGTTAACAACAAAATTAGAACAATATATTATTGAAGTTCCAAAATTAACTGATTGGCAAGTAAAAGATTATATTAAACAAGTTCAATGTCCAACATTAAGTCCAGAAGCAACTGATTGGTTATATACAGTTACAAATGGAAATGTTTATGCAATAGATAATGAATTAGATAAAGTTAATTTATTTGATCCGAAACTTGCTAATGATATTTTATTAAAATTAAAAAACGACAAGAATTCTCATTTATATGGATTAAATACTTTTAAATTTGTTGATGCACTAATAAATAATGATAGATTAATTTTAACTGATATGATAGCTCATAGAACATTATGGGACAGCGATCCAATATTTATTTTAACTTTAATGATTAATAAACTAAAACAATTAATTTTAATTAAAGGAAATAGTGGAGTATTACCAACAGATTTAAAATTAACTTCAAAACAGGTTTGGGCATTAAAGAACTTTTATAGAAATGTGGATTTAGAAAGAATGGAAAAACAATTAAAATTTCTTTCTAGTATTAATTTAAGATTAAATCTAGGACAATTGGATTATGGAAATTCTAAAATATTATTAGATTATATGATATGTAATTTGATTTCTAATTAAGTTTTATTTTAGATCTGATAGAAAACCAATTAAAGTTAAAAAACGTTCCTAGAAACGTTATTTTATATTAAATTTTATACGAGGTGAGTTAGTGGAAACACAAAATAATAGTCCGAACGAAGCAAAAGTCGAAGAAGTGGTCGAAAAATCTGAATATGAAAAGTTTATTGATAAATTACTTGAGTCTAAATGGTCTTATTCAAAAATTGATTGTTTTAAAAGTTGTGGATTTAAATTTAAATTAAAGTATTTAGATAAGAACTTTGTATACAGTGGAAGTATTGCAACAGAGTTTGGTACAGCAATCCATAAAGCAGAAGAATCAATTGGAAATTATATAATAAAAAATGAACCTATTAATTATATAAAAATAAAAAATAAGTTCATGATTGATTGTATAAAAGTAAAGAAGAGATATCCAAATGATTGGATAACTAAAGATGATTATTCAGGTAAAGACTATGAAACAAAATATCAAGATTATATTCATAAAAATATGTTTTATCTAGAAAAATACCTAAAAGATAACCCAAATTTAGAAATCGTTGGATCAGAAGTTCCGATTAATTTTAAATTTGATGATACTTGGACGTTTACAGGATCAATCGATAGATTATATAGAGATAAAACTACAGATAAGTATATAATTGAAGATATAAAATCTTGGCCTAATATTGAAAAACATAAAGATGAATTAGCTACTCCACTTCAATTTGTAGTTTATTCATTAGCATTAGCAAAAATGAAGGAAAAAAGCACAGATGATATTTCTTGTCAATATTACCTTCCGATCTCAAATGAATTAGCTAGTGCAGGACATAAAAATTACATTGAAAAAGGAACTGCTAAATTAATGTCATTATTTGAAAAAATATTAGCTCAAGAATTTAAACCAGCTCCAAAACCATTATGTCATTGGTGTGAATTCTGTAGAACAAACGAAAGTGCACCAAATAAATCAAAATGGTTATGTCCTTATGCGAGTGTTTGGACAAGAGAAAGACCAGCCAATTGGTCAGAATTTAATTTTACAACTTTGGAAGAATATCCAAAAATCTTAAATCAATATAGGTTGCAGCATGACTTACCAGTTTTACCTAGTGAGTCAGAAAATAAAAAATAGGAATGTAGGTGATTAATTAATGGCAACAAATGTTAAGGTAATTAAGCGTGATGGTGAATCTGATGAAATGTTATTAAGACGTTTTAAAAGAGAAGTACTTAGAAGTTATGTTCTAGATGAGGTTAAGAAACATGAGTTTTTTAGATCATCAAAAGAGATGGCTCAATTCAAGCATGATATGCTAATGCGTCATACAAAAAATAAGAAATATAGATAATAAAAAAAACTAGCATTTAGCTAGTTTTTTTATTTAAATAATTATTATTTCAATCAACTTTATCTCAATCACTAAAATATGCACAACGTTGAATATAATTATACTCACATAAAGTGGAATTATCTCCGATATGTTGTACAATACTTGGGATAGTCGATATACAATTTATTCCATTATAATTTGCTCAAAGAATAAAAGCAATATCTTCATGTGGATTTCCATATTCAATTTCTGGGTAAGTTTTATCTAACCAATTAAATATCTCATCTATGTATTTAGTTGGAATAATTAATGCATTGCCACTAACATGGTGTGCAATTTTTACATACGGAGACTTTAAATTTTTAACACTATCATTCTTTTTCATATAATCTAAATTAGTTAACATGATTATATCATCAGGTCTCGCATTAATTATTTTATTTAAATATTCTAAAAAATTTGGACATAATTCATTATCATCTTGTAAAACGAGTCTATGAGTAATTCCATCTGGTACTGGCTGTCTAAATACATATTTTGCTAATCTATATGGTCATTTTCCAAACTTTGGATCGTCTCCGCTTTGTTTAATAAAAATATCTTGATCCGATAATCCTAGTAATTCTTTATTTTTTAAAATATTCTCTTTTCGTTCTTCAATCCCATAAATTTTTATATCACATTTATATTTCATATATTCGTCCTTTTATTTATTATACAATTATATTGTATAATATTATATATTATTGTTTGGAGATACGTATGGAGATAAGATACTTTATAAGAACAACTGGTGAAAGAAAATTAGATGATTCACTTAATCAAATTAATTATGAATTATTAATTGATACTGAACATAAACCTATTGAGTCTTTTATTGCTCAATTAAAATATATTAGTGATTATGATGCAGTATTATTGGAGGATGATGTTATTTTATGTAAAGACTTTAAAAAAAGAATAGAAGAAGTAATTAATAATCATCCTAAAGATATTATTAATTTCTTTACTCGTCCGTTATTATATTTTACAACACAATATTCACTTGATTTTTATTATAATCAATGTACGTTTTATCCAAAAGGTTTTGGTGAACGAATCGGTAATGAAATGATTGATCTTATTTCAACAGGAAAGGTTAAATTACCAAATGAATATGACTCAATTGAATGTGAAGCTCTAAAACAATTAAATATACCTCATTTAACTTATCGTCCTTGCTTGGTACAACATAATGATAGAAAAAGTTTGATATCTAGTTCAAACCCTAATAGAACAACACCATATTTTTTAGATTACTTAGATCAACTAAATATACTTTATGATAGTAAAGATTGTATTCTAAGGCGAAAAGAGTTAGTAGAATATAGAAATAATCATTTAAAATTAAGATAAAAAAAAATAAAAAAGCTCAATTGAGCTTTTTTATTTTTTTTATTCTTCAGATAAATTTATAATCTCTTCAATTTGATCTATTGTAAATGTCTCATTTAAAATGATATCTTCGCTCATATCTGAATTTTGCCAGCAATCTATTCCTAATCTAATTGGATAAATTTCAAAAATGTATCCAGAACTTCCACTTCAAGTAATATCCACAGAAGCACTTCTATTTTGGGTTATTAAATAATCAATTAAATTTGATACATTCATTGATTCTCAGTTAGAGATATCACTTATTTTGATTGGTTCTTCGCTTGATATAATTTCACCTAAGTTATTACCATTATATTGTATACTTGAACAAAGTGATGGTTCACTATCATGAGAGATAATTTCAACTTTTAAAAATAAACTAGTAGCAGAACTTTGTAATTCACTAGCCGCATGTAAATAACTACATAAAGCAACTGGAATTGTCATTCCACCAGATTGTGAACCTATACAGTCATAAACATTAGTATTTAAAATCTCATTTGGGAGATATTGTTTTAATTTATCTAACTTAAATATACCTGATGCTCCACTATTACCTAGATGAACTGAATTATCTAAACTTCTTATTGCTAAAATTCTTTGTCCAAAGTTCTCAGCAGAAATAGGTGCAGTAGTTTCGGTTTTTTCTTGAATTGCTGTTGCAACTTCATTATAAATTTGCGTAAATGTTTTTGGCATTAGTTTTTCTCCAATCTAAATTTGTTTTCGATTTTTTTAAATCTATTATAAACATGATAATACGTAAAAAATAAGCATGATGAATCAGTATCAACCTTAACATTTGTATTAGCCGCAACGTTTCGAACCACTCATTGCTCACTAGGACGTTCTAATTCATTATAGTTATTTATTTCAATTCAATTTTTACATTCTAAATAAAACTCTTTCAGTTTGTCGGTTCGTCCGATACAAACTCCGGCATTAATGAATGGAAAATTAAAATATTTGTATTTATTTAATTTAGCATTTCCGAATTCATTATCTAATTTAGGCGAAGGATAAATTCCATCGGATCCATTAAAAACTATATCTGCTTCAAACGTTTCAAACATAGAAATTAAGCTTTCGTCTAAATTTCCTACAACTTTAACATCACGTCCGTCTAATAATAATGTATACGGAGTTTTAATCTTCTCAAGTGCTTCGATAATTCCGTCAATTTTATAAGTATTCTTCCAATTAATTATGTTTCTAGTTGAATCCGGAATAATTAAGTTTAAATTATTTGCTCTAAATTGCTTCATTAATGGACTATTTTTTAAACAAGCTTCATTCATTACAGAGACAACTGACAATTGATCCGATAAATTAAATTTAATTGTCTCAGCGTCATCATAAAATCCACTTAACTTTGCGTCGGAATTTAATTTTCCTGGACAATGTACAATTCTAAATTGTTCTAAAATCATATTTTACCTTTCACTTTCACGGCTATAAGGCCATACTTATTTACTAGGACTTATATGAAAAACTTCTTCTAATTGTGTATTGCTTATTGGATATGTGTAGTGATAGTCTCCATTATCGATAATTAATAATGGAAATAATATAATATCTGCTAAATTTACGGATTGTCTATAATCATGCATTGTAAATGTTTCTGGTGAAACGCTTGCAAAATCTGTAAATAACTCATCGAAGGTTGACGGATTATATTCAACTGAACTTGGCTTTTCAAAATAATTACCACAATATCCAAAAAGATGTGTTAATGAATTAGTATCTATCTCTAAAGAAAATAGTCGTCTAGACGGTCCTGCAATATACTGATAAGTTTGATCACCACTACTGTAATATCCATAAGGGAAAACTGTATTATTATATACTGGAATACCGAATCCAATAGATACTACACTTGCATCTGATGCTGGAACACCAAATGATTCATTTAGATCAAATCCAACATTTTGTAGTAATGTTTTTAATTTTTGTAAATTAATTGTAACTTCATATTGAGAATTACCAAAAGTAATAGGTTCACTACCACCTGCTGCACTACGAATTTTTGCTGGCATTTGATCTAAAGTTAATGGAGTATCTTCTCCTGAAACTTCTTGAACAGCCGAAGCAATTGCATTAATTTTTTGCATTAAACTCATAAAATTATTTCTCCTTTATTTTAAGACTCTACAGGACGACTGTCATGTAAAGTAATTGTTGATTCAGTAAATATAATTGATATATTATTGTCTAAAGTATATCCAGTATAAGTGGTTACATCTTCTTCACCACTTGAATCTACAGTTCTGACTAATTTGATAATGTCAGAATAAACAGAACCATTATCATAAACAATTCTAATTTTTCTATTTCTATCTATTAATTTAAGATATAATTCATCAGTCATAGTTATTGTTGAACTAAAATCAAGTATAACTAATTCTTGATCAGTTATATCTTGACTTAATGCAGTAATCAATTGTTTAATAGTTGTATGACTAGTAGAAGTAGGATATTCATCATCATTTAGATCTGTTAAGCCCAATTCTTCTAAAATTTGATCAATAAGAGTTGTATTAGTTGTGACTTTTTGAGAAAGTCTTACATGTGAGTCTGTTGTTGGATATGTTGTAGTCTCTAGATCTCCTAATCCAACTTCAGCTAAAAGTTCATCAAGTATGTCATCTTTTGTAGAATTTTGTTGTAATAAATTTGTAACATTTTCTTTAATTTGAGGAATTTCACCGATAGCACCTGAACTAATTTGCTCTTCTAATGTATCTAATCCAATCTCGAGATTATTGATTCTACTAGTATTATTATTAATATTACTATTTAAATTATTATACTCGGTTTTGGTTAAAATTTTATTAGTTGAACCATTAGAAATATAATCCGCATTTAATTTATTCAAACCACTAATTGCATTTTGCTTTCCGCTTAAAGTCGAATTTATAGTATTATATTCAGCAATAGTTAATAATTTATTGGTACTACCTGTAGAAATATAATCAATACTTACTTTATTTGAACTATCTATTATATCTTGCTTAGTATTTAAATCTGAACTGGCGTTTTCAATTGCTTCAGACATTTCATTAAGTTGTGAGACGGTTAAGTAATCGTCGTCATGTCATACATGTTTAACATAAGGCATTTTTTAATTCTCCTTTATTCTAATATTTTAGTTATTCTTACATAACCGTTTCCGCTATGGCCGGTTTCAGTATTTCCGTTTGGATCATTGAATGTCTGAGTTCCAGACATTAATTCTGTACTGGTTAAATAGTAATTACTATTTAGTAATCATTGACCAGACTGGCCTTCAGTAGAATTAGTTTTTCAGTTATTATAAGTGGTTTCAGTATAAACCCATCCTGAGCCACCTCCGCCTGAGCCACCTCCGCCACTTTGACTTTGACCGGATGCACCGCCGTACCAGCCACCGCCACCGCCACCACATCCTCATTCGCTACTGGTTGAGTTAGCTCCTCCTCCAACTCCGAATGATCCACTAGTTGCGTATGTTGTACTAGAAATTCCTCCAGATCTTTGAGTTCCTCCTGATCCACCATCGCCAAAAGCAGTATTTCCATATCCATTTGTACCAGAAGATCCACCACCAGAGCCGCCTATGTAATTATTACATCCATTACCTCCAGCTCCACCGGCTACTATTACTCTTGAATATAATGAGTCAGTATTTATACGAATGTCTGAAGCACCGCCGCCTCCGGCATTATCATTTTTACCTTGTCCACCTGAGCCACCGCCGTTAAAACCGCCGAGTGGTGTCTTAGTAGCGTCTTTTAATCCGTTCTCACCTTTACCTCCAACATAGATGAAAAGGTTTGTTCGATTACTAATATCTAAAGTTCCTCTAGCATAACCACCTTTGCCAAAATTTGTTGCTGAATGTCCTGAAATACCGCCTTGAGCACCTCAGCATTCTAATATATATTTTCCCGCAGATAATGGTATAGATTGAACATTACCAGTATAAACAAAGTCATGTACAAGTGATTCTACTAATTTACAATAAATTCTTTTATTTCGATTAATGATAAAATCTTCTGAAATTAAGTTAGTACAACTTGAATCTGAATACCAAAGTTTATCTTTAACAATATAATTTTCGAATTTATCTGGAAGTTCACTTATATTGATTGTAGTACCTTGAGTATAATCTGTACGTGATATTAATATAGATTGTCCACTAAAAATTCCAATTAATTGAAGTTTGCATTGTTTTACATTTTTACGAGTTATTCGCACATAGCCATTTCCAGAATGACCTGTTTCGTTTGTTCCTGTTGGACTTAAAAATGATATATCTCCACGTAAGTTCTTAGTATCATTTAAATAATATCGATCATCTAACAATCAATTTCCAGATTTTCCTTCAGTCGAGTTTGCAGCTCAATATGTGTATGTCGCTCCAGTATAAACTCATCCAGAGCCTCCACCTCCTCCTTTATCATCATCTGCTGAATTGTCTGGGTAAGTACCTCCACCACCGTATCAGCCGCCGCCTCCGCCGCCACCGTAACCACTACTGCGGCTCGAACCAGTTCCGCCTTGGCCAAATGAACCAGATCGACTACCACCTGATTTTTGTGTTCCAGCAATTCCACCATCGCCAAAACCGTCTGTAGCTGATAATGCAGTGGATCCACCACCAGCACCACCTTTTTTAGTACTTGCTCCACAAGAACCGCCACCACCAGCTACAATAACACGAGCATATAAACTATCAGTTCCAATTCTTATATCTGAGGCTCCGCCACCTTTAATACCAGAATAACCAGCTTTGCCTCCTCCATTAAATCCGCGTCTAGATGAAGAATTTGTAGAAACTCCAGAACCTCCGACATAGATATATCCTGTGGTTGATGAGTTTATAACTAAGGTTCCAGTGGAATATCCACCTTTTCCACCATATGATGTATTGTTTCTATAACCACCTGAAGCTCCTCAACACTCTAATACATAAATACCTGGATCAAATGTAAATGTTTTCATTGAACCAGTAAAGTCGAAGTTATAAATAACATCTTCACTAGGTCCATCATCTATTAAGAAAAGCGCATTAGTTTTTCCGATCATATTATAACTCCTTTATTAATGGAATTGTAATTTCATCGTTAACTTTAGAATAAATCGCAACTTTTCCATTAGATGTTTCACAAACAGGAGCATAATCTTGGCTAATAGCTTGTTCTAAGCTAAAGAAAACTTCTAAAATCGTATTTTCAGTAATTTCTGGATTATATACATAACCAACATAGGAATAAGTATCATTATCATATTCACTTCAAGTAGAAATAGTTTGATTAGTTAATTCTAACTTAGTATTTCCTAGTTGTTCTTTAAGTTCAATATTAACTTCATAAGTTTCACTATTTATAGTTAAGAAGGTTCTGCTAATTTCACCTTCATTTATATATAAATAGTGACTTGAAAGTCTTGCACCAACACCAGCATCTAATAAGATATGACCAGCTAGAGGTGTTGGTTCTCCTTGTCTATAAAAAGTACTTTTTTGAGAAAGTACGTGAATTTTATAGCTTTGAAGGATCTCAGTTAAATGTGCTTCAACGTATCCTTCACCTTGTAGAGTATCAAAAGAATCTACGACAAAAACATCGTTTAGTGGAACACTTGGAATATTAGTAAGTAAACTATAATCTAATTTGTGATCTTCATCTATAACGTCTTGTTTAGTGTCTAGTAAACCATCAATCTCATCTTTTGTATAAACTTGACTTAGATCGATATCAGTAGATCCGATTCTTTCTGGACCATGTCCTTCAATATAAATATATTCAATATAAACATTATCAGAAGAACTTTCAGCTTCTTCAACTGGACTTTCTTCTTCAGCTGGACTTTCTTCAATTTCTTCAGAACTAGTCTCAGATGAATTTAAATCTACAATTGGAATTAAGTAGATATGTCCTGGTTCGTCAACGTCGTCTAAAGAATGAACAATTACAATATCTATTCTAGCTAGACTTGAAATAATCGTATCAATTTCGCTCTTAGTATAAATACCACTTAAAGCTGTATTAATTTGTCCTGCAAAAAGGTCGATCTTTTGAGCATTAGAGAGAGGCGATGTAGTACCATCACCTTCTCCATTAATTGCTAATCTCCAATTCTCAAAAGTTGTGTTAGGATCAGTAGTTAATTCTAGATTAAGATTAGTTGTTCTTGAATTTGCCATAGACTAATCTCCTTTCTAAAATAATTATTCTTGTTCTTCTTGTACCTTAACAAAGTATGGAACAAATACTCCATCAGCAGCTAAAGTATCACCAGCATGATAAATTGTTGGAGTTTCACTTGAATCTCCACTCTTAATCCAAGTTCCATCCCAAGCTTCATATTGACCTTCAGGTAAAGCTTGCTCTAATTCAGTAATCTTAGCACGCATAGATGTTTGACCAGGATCTGCAAATGTTGATAAAGATGGGAATGCGTATAATCCACTTCTTGAGATTTCTACAGCTCCGTCACTTTCACCAGCTCTTAATGTAACTGAATATTTTGGAGCTACGTTTTCACTGAATTGAATCTTTAACATATTCTTACGAATAATAGGTAATTGTCCTTTATTAACTAAAATAGTTGTTGGATTACCATCACCATCTAATAGTTCACCATAAGCAAAGCAATTAGATGCTGTGCTGCTTTCGCATAAACCGAAATATTTTAAAGCTGCATCACTTGTCCAATCTGCAGTTGCTTCATCAAAATAAATAGTATTAGTATTGTAAGCAACAATAGTATCTTGTTCAGTAGTATCAAATGTATAAGAATAAACGTATCTTTGATATCCTTTACTAGTTTCAGGCTCACCACTCATTACATAATATCCACTTGAATTAAGTGTTGGATCGAGTTTAAATAATGCAATATAAGGTGTAAAACTATTGCTACTACCATTTCCTAATAATGTTTTCATTAGTTTTTGTAAATATGCACGACAAATCATTTTATTTTTTCTCCTAATATTTTTATAATATATAGTATGATAAATTTTCGAGAGATGTTCCATCAGTCTCATAGATTTCATCATACATATGATCTATATAATTTAGCTTATAATTTTCTAAATCTTTTAAAAACATTGGTCTAGCTCTTAAAATTTTAGTCTGAACCTTTGTTTTCATTAGTATTGTTTTAGTATTATATATTTCATCTGATATGGATATTTTAGCTGATATTCCTAAATCATTATTAATATTTCCTCGAATTGAATCTCGTTTGTCATGAATGAATAGAGAAATTGATAAATAGTCTCCATTCATAGACTTACCTGAAAATACATTTAATGTTGGAATAATCAATTCAGATTGTAAATTTTCTTGTGTTTTATCTTTTACAGTTAGTTTAATTGGATCTTTAATTAAAACATTTGAGCTTAATTTAAAACCTAATAATTTTTGATTAATATTTATTATTAATTGTCCGATAACTTCTAAAGAACACGTTGCTTGGACTACAGTATTATTAATAAGACTCTTAAATAGTTTTATTAAATTAGTACCGTCTTCAATAACACTTCTAACATAAGTCGTATATCTTATAGGTTGCATTCCAATAAAGGCACCATTTTGTAAATTTTCTAAACAAAGAGTAGTTTTTGTTTGTTGTCCAAAATTAGTTTTTCCACCATCTGTGACCAAAATTGGTTCTAAGTTTATTAATTTTGCTGAAAGTGTATCGATTGGATCATTAATTTTTTCTGGATTTACTGCACTAGCCCAAGATATTATTGCCGATAGCTTTTCGTCGACTTTAAGATAACAAGCATCAATCGTACGTGGTGTAACGACACTCATTGAAGATACTACAGAAGTTATATCCATTTGTAAGTTTCCATTTAATGTTGTAACACCAGTTATATGAATACTACAATTAGAACTTTGAATATCACTAATTAAATTTCCAACTAAAAACATCGCAATATTACCAACTTCATCCAAAGTCATAGTAAATTTATCTTTAGCTCCAAGAACAAATCCAGGAGTTAGACTTTGACAATCATCTGGAAAAATAACACCACCAGCACTTAATCCTGAATTAAAACTAAATTTTAAAGTTTGAGCCATTAATGGATTTATTAATGATTTTTCCAAAGTATACACTTGAACAAAATCTGCAGTTTTTACATTACAATTACTTGTACCATCGATATAAGATGGATATGGTGTTACAAGTTCAGCAGTATTTTTTGAAACTAATTTTATATTAGTCTTATCAATAATAATTGGTTGATAAGAAACGACACTAACTGCAGCTTGATAACAAGTATCTAAAGTATTTTGATCAGCACAGTAAACTTTTATAATTTTATCTTCATCGTAAACATCGACTCTGAGTTTTTCAACAAAAGATAAAATCTCAGACATTCCTAATTTAAAGAATGTATAACTATAATTTTGCTTTTTATATAATAGTAATCGAAATTCAAGAGCATTCATAGATATCTCCTAGAAGTCTTTATTATATTGAGTGATATAACAACAATAATTTATTCCATCATATCCAAAAATTAGATCAATAGTATTATTACTATTAACATCAAAGTCTAAAGAATTCTCAATTCGTCCATAATTATAATAAATTAAATTTTTAAATTCTTCAACTCCAGATGAATCATCTTTAACAATATTTATTTTTACATTATTTGGATTAATAATACCTTTAAAAATAACTTCTGTTAAAAATCCTATTTGAGTTTTCATTTCTTTTGGAAGAATAATATTAAAACTAGTCATAGCATTTTTACAAGTATATACATGATTATAAACCATATTTAATGTATAAGTTTCAGTATTTTCTAATAATTTATACTTAGTTATACCTGTTTCAATTTTATTATCTAAAGTTTGAACTTGAGTCTCAAGTGAAGCTGTTCTAGTGATTAATCCAAGAACCTGACTTAATTCAACAGGTTCATCATTTTCATCTTTAATATATACTTTTTCAGTCTCGTCATCATAATATAAATATTCAGAGCCACTTCCACCATTTAAACTTAATTCAGTCCAAGCGGGAGTATCACCGGTAATATCATATATAAATAATTTATT
>CAMUZC010000022.1 GCA_947165105.1 uncultured Lachnospiraceae bacterium
CCAACCAGGATATTGCCTGATGAATTATTAATGGCTATAGATGTACATTCTGTAGATGATTTAACAAATGTAAGTACTGAATTACTTGTAAAAAAGTATATAAAAGAAAAAACTGGTTGTGAAGCTAAATCATTTAGACTTTCATGTGAGTATTTTGGATAAATAAAAAAAGACTAATTCATTAGTCTTTTTTTATTTATCTTCGGTAAGTTTTTGTTTCTTTTTAACTTTCTCTTTTTTAGGTTTTTCTTCTGGTTTAGGTTCCTCAACCTTCTGTTCCTCTTCAACTTTAGGTTCTTGATTAATACCTAATGCCCACTTAGCTAATGCTTCATTTGGATTTTTAGACTTCTTTACTTCATCTGGAATATCATATCCTAAAGCAGTCATTTTATTAATAACATCCTTTTTATCTGAAGCTGTCTCGACAAATTCTATCTCATGATCTACATATAGAGTTTTTTCAGCTGCTACATCGATAGCATTTGTAATAATTCTATATGGATTCTTTTCGTTATACATATGTGATGTTTCAATAACACCTAATGCAACATCTTGACCTGAACCTATAGCATCATAATCTTCAATCTCAGTTACAGTTAAATCTTGACTAATCTTCCAACATTTATCTCTATATGCAATAAAGAATTCATTTGGTAAACTAAATGGTTGTGTTGGGTCATCTACAATAATACCATGTGCTTTTAATGTTTCATAAAGAGTTCTAGGAAGTTGTAAATGGATAAATGCATCATCTAAATTTTCTTTTCCAAATCCTGCACTATCCAATAACCCTTTTATATATTGAATTATTTGAGAAGCTCTTGCATAGCCTACAGAACCAATACAACAACCTTCATATTCTGAATACCATACTTTTGTTGCAGAATGGTCTTTATTATTCCATTGTGATACTTGTTTATCAGCTCCTAGAATAAATCTGTTTTTATCTTTAATAGCAATTACTAGTGACAAAATATCATCTCCTTAAAACTAAAAATACTATATAATATAGTATACAATAAAAGCACCAAACATTTTGGTGCTAAAAATTAATCACAATAACTCTTAAATTCTTATCTTTTGCGATATTAATCATATGTCCAGTGCCTTTAGATTTTCCATCCCAAAATGCAATTAAAGCATCAGCATAATCTGCCATTTCAACATTACGTCTATAACCTGCAGACTTACCATATAAATCCCAATTAGCTGGAAATTTTTTAACTGGAATATTATATTCTTTTGCAAATTGTTCACCTAGAGTATCAGCGCCTCTAGCTGTTCCAGAAACTATTTCTTCTACTTCATATCTTTGAAAATTTTCTTGGATATTTTTCTTTAATAAATCATAATCATTAAATTCTCTAGAACCTGCTACAATTATTTTCATTATTGATTAGCTTCTTTCATAATGTCTTTATAATATTGTCTAACACTCATTAGAACTTGTCCTAATAAATTTTGACCGGTACCATCTCTACCAATTCCCCAAACATAATCAAATGGAGAATCTTCAACAATCTTAGTATCACCAGTGCTCATTAATATTTTTCTTAGCTCTGGGTTTTGTCTATACTTTTCTTGATTTATTGACAGCATATTGCGATATCTTACTTCAGACCAAATTTTTTCATCAAAACCTTTAACTTGTCTTCCTAATTTCTTAATTTTTTTAGGATCAGTTTCTAATAGGATTTGATTAGCTATTTCATCATCATGAAAGCATCTAGCCTTTGACCACATGAAGGCTTGCTCTGAACAATTAAATTTTCTACCTTCCCAAGTAAACTCACAAGGATAAAAATTACTAAAACAACCATATTTTTCTCTTTGTGCCCAAAATCCAATTACTTCTTCCATAAATTACTCCTTAATTACATAAATACTTTTACTAGGACTGGTAATATATACTGTAAATTCATTATTACCATAAGGATAATAAGATATAACTAATGGTTTACCAGTTTTAGTCTCATCTTCCTTTAAAACTGTTCCAATAAAAAGCTTAACACCTTGTGATTTATTATGTGTAAATACTACTTTATCACCAACATGAATTTCTTTTCCTTCAATATCTTTTTTCATATTAATTACCATTTATCTTTCTAATATCATCAAACATAGGTTTAATATCATCTAATAAAGCTTTTCTTTCATCTTCTGGAGTTGTTGAAGATGTTGAGTAAGTATTTTTAACTAAGTCAATAAACATCGTATGTGTTCCATCTTCACCCATATAAGATTTATCCCATTCTTCATTAGTTAATAATCTCTTTGGATCTAATTGTTTTAAAGCTAGATTATCAAAAGAAACTACTGCAAAATGCTTTGTAATCTCAGGTAATGCATCATGCCAATCTTTCATTCTATTAAAAATAATATCATGATTAGTTCCTTCAAATAGATCTTTACCACGTCTAAAAGTTTTATAACCTAAGATTAACATCTTTAAATTATTGTCATAAAGCTTTTCAATTTCATCGAGTTTATGATAACCATTAATAACATGAATAACTGCATTTGGAATAGCCTTAATTCGCTCTATAAAGCCTTTTTCTTCTGGGTTGGTTAAAGATACACCTAGACCATAAATAAGCTTATTTTGGACCAATTTTGTGATTCTATCATAATCTTTCATAAAGTGCTTTTGATTAACAGTTATATTAGGAATTAATTTTAAAGATTTGCATTTTTCTAAGAAAGCTTCTAGATCTGGATGCTCAAGCGGATTACCTCCACCAATTGCTAATTCAGTATAAGGAAGTAAAGTCTCAATAAACTTTGCATTCATTATATCTCCATGCTTATCGTTTGGCTTTGAATTTTCATGACACATTGGACAGCCCATATCACAACTATTAGTTATCTTAACATCCATTGAATCTGGATATTCTGGAATTAATTTATCCTCTTTATTATATTTAATTAAAGTTCCATCATCAAATAATATCTTCCAATAGTTACCATTTTTTACTTTTCCAATTGGTTTCATCTATTTCACCTCTTTATAATATAAAATACAATAAAAAAGAGGCTATTTAGCCTCAATTTTAATATTCTTCTCCATAATTACCAAAAGCAATTATTTTTTCTCCAGACTTTGTTTCGTATTCTTGTGAGAAACTTTCTAGATATTCGTTATCTAAAAATTGATCTAGAGTACAAACTTCATTTCGATCAAATGGTCTATGCTTATCATTCTCTTCTTCATCTTCGTCTTCCTCATAATAATCATTAGGATCAAGAAGAATCATCTCAACTAAATCTTCGAGACTTTCGGGATCTTTTCCTAGTGCATTACAATACTTATTTCATTTTTCTTTATTCCAATCACTATTATTAATTAAAGCATCAAATAAGTCTTCTTTTAAAACTACTTTCTCGTTAACTAAGAATGCTTCTTCATTTTCTAATAACTTATATTCACTGGCTTCACACATAATTAATGAATGAGTACTTGAACTATTAGTTTCAAAAGTATTTTTTCTAACTTGTAACATTATTTTTTCTCCTTAATGGCTTTCTTATATTTATCTAAAACTTCTTCAACAAATTTCTTTGTTTCTTTATGTAAAATCATAGTCTTTTTATGACTATCATACCAACTTAATACTTCTTCTAATTTATCAACTTTAAATGAAAAACTCATCCAATCACAAAGCATTTCTACTGCTGTTTCTCTCGGCATTTCTAAAGCTTTATCGCCATTATCGTCCTGAACTAAGACCCAATGTTGCCAATGATGTGGATTTGCATGTTGGTGATGTAGCCAAGCTAAATCAAAATCATCTTTAACTTTTTGTGTCTTTTCACTATAAAAATACTTATCATAAGCATCATATTCCGCATCAGTCCATTTAGACATATCATGCTGAGCTATTTGCTTTTCTGCTGCAGATAAATTACAATCTTTGCTTGTAATAATCTTATTATCTTTTAAAAACTTAAAAGCTTTTTTAACATTTTCGACATGTTCAATAATATAATCATTATATTGTTTACTCATTATTCTTCAAAATCCTTTTCTGTAATATTATAAACTGTTTTAGTTGTATATGGAGTTGGTATATGTTCATTTAAACCAGGTTTTAATTCTGGATTAAATGCTTCATAATATCTTGAATTATCGCTATCTATTATAATTAAACAACCTTTATTAAATATAACATTAATTAAGTCCTCATCATCTAATAAATCTTGGCTTTGATGGTCGATACTTCCAAATGGATCTCCATACTCTTCTACATTTAATTCAAAATTTACTTCTTTAACTTCAGGACAAAGATCTTTGATTTTATTTAATAGATCTTCAAGCTCTTCATCTACAACACCATTAGAAATCATTTGTTCGGCATCTTTATGCGTTATATATCCTTTGTCGCCATTTTCCCAGTTTAAATGACGACATAATTTAGTTGCAACATAATCTAATTTATCATTAGAACTTGTTAATATATCATCAGTACCAAATCCATAAAATGAGCTTGGACCATTCCAACCATAATCTCTAAAATGAATGATTAAAACACCATTATCAGTCTCTAGTTTATACTCAATTCTGTTAGGATTAGCTTGAGAATAAACTAAAGCATGGGACGAACTTGAATTAGTTTCAAACAAACTATTTCTAATTTTATACATTAATTTCACCACCTTGTGCTGTAACTACATTTTCAATCTTTTGAATTTTACCATTTTTTGTTTCAAAAGCTTTTCCACACTCTAAACAACGATAATGTATTATTGTCCAGTTAGGATTTGGAGTATCTTGTAAAATTCCATCTTTATAAATTCTTGGAACATAAGCTAATGATTGCATTGTCACACCTTCCTCATAATGTCTAGCACCACAATATGGACAAACTAGATCTGGATGTAATCCTTCAGCTTTATGGAAATTATAACGTGGTAAATCAAAATCATTATAATATACAAAAGGTGTTTCATGTGGAGTTCTTGAAAGCTTATCACAAGCGTCTCTTAATATATTATTTAAACCTTCATTTGTTTGAAGTGGAGTTGGTGTTTGAATGGATTCGTCTTCAGCTTCTCCTTTTGATTGATCCCAACTTAATACTGCTAATGTGGTTTCTGCATAACTTTTATCAAGTGAAACTGTAAATCCTTTTGGATTATAAAATTCACATAATCTCATATAAACAGTATCTTCAAAATCTTTTTCAAATTCTTCCCAAAGACTTCTTTCTCTAATATATTTACGAACTTTTATATTAATTTGTGGAGTATATGAATACTTACCGTTCATAGCTGTATTTCTAATGTTTCTAGCTACATCTTCTTTTATATCATTTACGCATTCAGCAACTGCTTGCTTATGTTTAGAGTATTTGTCATCTTCAGCTTGTTTAGTAATCTCAATTAGTTCAGCTGCAGTTATCTCTACATCATTAAGAGAATCATCTACATCCAGTTCCTCAAAATCCCACTTCTTTCCGTAATCATCTAATGTAAATTCATCAAAAGTAAATAGTCTACCATCAATAGTTTTATAATTTACTATTAGCTTATCGTCTACAAATTCGCATGTATATCCCATTTTAGGATGTATGGTTAATATAATAATATGATTTAAATTATTTTTAAGTTTTTTTCTTAATTCTGTTTTATTCATATTTTTCTCCATAATATCTAAATAAAAAATTAAATTTTTTACACAATTCTAAATAGCACTTTGGAGCTTTATTTGGTAAATCAGCTTTACCAGTACCAATCAATACTTGACCATCTTTTACTGGAACATATATATTCTTGCCACACTTTAAACAAGTTTCTAGTACTAAAAATCTATCATGCAAATAGGAACAGTACTCATCAAAGTCGTCATCAGTAAAAAAGCTATTTGAATTTAAATATCTATCTTTTTTTGTTATTAAGCTAATCGCATTTGGTAAGCCTCTAATAACTGCTTGTGTAGTCTTTGGCACATAACCAGATATACGATCTACCGTATTATCGCCATAAACATACAAATTATCTTTATCTGCAGCTACTTCTTCTCTCGTCCAAATTCCTTCATAAGGTAAAATTTTTCCAGCCATAATATCTCCTATCCAAAATAATATGTTAAAGAAGCTTCTTGCTTATTTGAATTATATTCATACCCTTCTAATTCATCAATAGAATAGAATGTCTCACCAAACCAAAGTAATTCATTTATTTTATGATGAAGCTCTCTAATCTCAGCTTTTTCAGTAGGAAAATCACCAAACTTAACTGATTCTAAGTCGTTATAGATTCTCCTAATATGAAGTTTAATGTCCTTTAAAGTACAAAATTCAGGTAAATCATTTGATTCATGTAAAACATTATAAAATAATTTACCTTTAGCAAAATCTAACCAAGTCTCTTCATTACACACAACTAATGAATGAGAACTTGAACTATTAGTTTCAAATGTTCCTTTACGAATATTTATCATATTAATCACCAACTTTTTCTACATATTGCACTGCAGCAATAACATTGCCACTGATAAAATAACTACTATCCTTACCAACTCCATCAGGACGCGGAATGTAGACAATATTATGCAATCTAGGATAATTATCCTCTAAATATAAACTCTCTAAAAATTTATTTAATTCTGTTCCATTCTCACAATATTTAACTTGCATTCTAAGCATTAATTACTACCTCCTAGCAAAATAAATAAGTTACGTCTTTTGAAAATAAATCTGTAAACACCTGTTGATATGTTTCATCTTTGAAATATGCTTTAATTATTTCAGATTTCTTTTCATACTTAACTTCTAAAACTATATAAGTATTATCCCAATGATAACTTAATAGTTTAAAATTATTATTTAATAATTTACGCACTATATCTTCCAATGCATCTCTAGTTGCAATACTTGTATATTTTACACAAGTTAATTTTTTAAATTCATTAATAGAAACCTCTATATTTGAATCTTTTGAGAACAACTTATTTAATTTTTTAACTTCTTTCTTATTTGATATCATTTTATTAATTCCTTTCTAATTCTGTAACTTCAATTAAATCACCAATTAAGATAATACTTTTTATTTCAATTTTATCTAACATCTTTTTTAAATTAGTAGCTAAGGTTTGTAATTTATCTGTAGACATTCCTTTTTTATTAATTCTAAAAATATATACTTTTGATCGATCTAATGTGCTAAGAGTAATATTGTTTAAATTTTCTTCTAAAAGTTTATTTAATTCTTTTTCTGTATACACTTTGGCCATATTAACATCTCCTATTAATATAATATACAACAAAAAAACCGCTAATACGCGGTTTAATTTTTATGATTTAATCATTTAATAAATCAGCTAATGCTGCAGTTTTTGATCTTTCTGATTGTGTTAAATGAACATAACCAAATAATGGATTTCCACTTAATCTCTCAATTGTAGTTTCAATACCTTTTGATTTTTCAAATATAGCTTTATCTCTTTGTCTAACATCAGCATCAAACCAAACTTCTGATCCTTCAGCTGCTCTTGCAATAATTAATTGAATGTGTTCTTTTGTTAAATTCTCAGCCTCAGAACACATGATTAATGTATTTTCTAGATTACGTCCTCTAAGATATTGTAATGGTTCTATAACAAGCTTTCCATTACTTAGCATACATTCAACTCCTGCTTCACCACAGTGATCAATAAAAGGTCCTAAAAATGGCATAAGTTTATCATTAACTTCACCTGGTAAAGCACCTAGATCTTTAGTATCTTTAACATCAACATTATTTCTAATTCATACAATTTTATCAAAAACATTTTGTTCTAATGCTTCTAAAGCACTAGTAACTAATAACATTGTTTTACCTGTTCCTCAAGAACCTGTAATTAATTTAACAGTTTTATCTCTGTCTTTTAGCATATCAATCGCGCAGATTTGTTCAGGATTTCTCGGTTTTATACATATATTTTTATCAGCGCTCTTTTTACTTCTAAAATTGATTGATCCCCTTCCAAACTTTCTTAATTTACCGTTTTCATAACACCATTGAGATGCAAGTTTTTCTTTGCCATCTTCTTCATTGAATACTAACAAATACTCATTTTCTTTCAACTCATAAGGTGAATAGGCCTTAACTGAAAACTCCGCCCATTCGTCTAATGTTGGAACCCATCTCTTCCAACCTGTGTAAATAAGTTCGTTTGTCATAACTATTAAATTCTCCTACATCAAAAAACTGATATATACTTTTTATAAACATATATCAGTTAATTTAGCAAAATATATTATTCAATTATAACACTTCTAGCTAGATTTCTTGGTTTATCTGGATTAATTCCGTTTTGAACTGCAATATAGTATGCAAGTAATTGTAAATAAATAATAGTCAAAGATTGTAAGAATTGTGATCCATTTATGATTTCTGGAATTAATAAATTAAGATCAGTTGTTTCTTTTAATACTTTATTTCTTTCTGTTTTAGATGAAATTACTACTAATTTTCCTCCTCTAGCTTTAATTTCAGAAGCTGCAGAGATTTCATGGACGTTTGTATCACCAGTACTAATTAAAATACAATAAGTATTTTTATCAATTAAAGATAAACTACCATGTTTTAATTCTCCTGCTGGAATTGCTTCAGCATGAATTCCACAGATTTCTTTTAATTTTAAAGCACCTTCACAACATGTTGGAAAATCTACACCACCTAATAAATATAGATCATGTTTATCAGATAATGCAGTTGCGAGTTTTTGAACTTCTAGCCTATTTTTAAAGATATCTTCAATATATGCTGGAATACTTTTAAAAACCTGAATATAATCATCTAGAATTTTATTTGTAAAATTTCTATCTAATTCTCGTTTTTGTAATAATTTTAAATGCTTAACTTTTGTACCGATCAAATATAATAAAATTAATTGACAAGAATATGATTTAGTTGTAGGAAGTGATACTTCAGGAAAGGCTTCTGTATATAAAGCATAATCAGCTTCGAAAGCTAATCTTGATGTCTTAACATTTGTTATTGCGAGTGTTTTTATTCCTAATAACTTACAATATTCTAATGCTGTTAATGTATCTTGAGTTTCTCCAGATTGAGATAAGAAAATAGCAATAGATTTTTCTTTTTTTAGTTGATCAGCTTTATAAATAAATTCAGATGCTAAAATTGTTTTAGTGTTAAAATAATGAAAATATCTATTCGTTAAATATTCGCCAACTAAACATGCATTGTAAGATGAACCACTTCCAATAAAATAAACCTCATTAGTATTAACTAAAATTTGATTAGGTATTCCTAAAACTATATCTTTATTTATTATATATTTATTAAGAGTATTCTTAATAGCTTTTGGTGTTTCTTCTATTTCTTTAATAAGATAATGCTTAAATTTACCGCGACCTGTGGCACTTTTTATTGAACAAAAATTAAATGGTTGTCTATCTGAAGTTATATCATTAGCATTTAAATCAAATATCTTTGTCTCTGTGGCACTTATATAACCATATTCATTTGTCCTTAATGGGTATGCTACTAAATTATCATCAGTTAATGATATTGTATCAGAAGAGATATAAGACTCTTTTGTTTTTTCATTTAATGCAACAATTAATGAAGATTCTTTTTTAGCAAACCAGATTTTATCTAAGTTATCTTTAAAAACTACACTTAATGCGATAGATCCATTAACACTTAGTAATGTTTTTCTAATAGCCATATTCACATCTTTATATTTTTTATAAAAATAATCGACAAGATTTAAAATTACCTCATTATTAGAATTTGAATAAAAAGTATAATTATCTGAAATTAATCTTTCTTTAATATCAATTAAATTATTAATGTTTCCACTATAAATACCAGTTACTAAATAGTCATCTGAATGATTTGATGCTTCACTAATACTTTCATCATCTGTTCAAGTCACATATCCTAATCCAATATTACCAATTAAGTTTTGATCTTTTAAATCTAATTTTGATTCTAATTCAGCTACAGTTCCTTTATCTTTAATGATATTAATTCTTTTCTTAGATGAATCAAAAAGAGCTACGGCAGTCATGTCGTGGCCTTTATATTCCAAAGTAACTAAACCTGTTTTTAATTTATTCCAAAGATTTTTAGTCGAGTCTTGTGAAATATAACCAAATATACTACACATAAATTACTCCTTATTTTTAAACATTTTTATTAGTTTCTCAACTATTTCATTATATCCAGCTTCAGTACCTTCGACAACTGTAAATGGAATATTATTTTCATTTAAAAGCTTAATAATTTGTGTATCAATTAATTTAGCTTCTTCTTCAGTTTGATTTCGACCGTTTGGATTATATTCTTTTCGTCTTTTAATAAAAAGATTTATATTTTCATGTTTATTAAATTCATACATAATTCCAGGAATTAATGCTGGATTATCACTACAGTACATTGCACCTAATAATATTGGAGAATCTGTTACTGCAACATCAACTTTACCATCACATCTAGCAATTTTCCAAGCTTGTTTTCCTGTAATATAAAATTGATTCTTAAATACTAAATCATTTTCTTCCCAAACTTTATCTTTAGCAAATTCTGAAATATATTCTGCATCTATTCCAGCCATCTTTAATTTAGAAAAAATATAAGTGGCTCCAGTAGACTTACCAGCACCAGGTCCTGCAAATAAATTTATAATAACAGTTTTCTTCATATTTTACTCCTAGTATCTTTTCATTAAATCTTTATGATTTCTACAAATATCGACTAATTCTAGCTTATTATTAATATGCCTATAAATTAACAATAATTCACCTGTAATATGTAATTCTTTAAGTCCAGTTAATCCAGACTTAGCAACAGAAGTTTTTTGTAAGTTATGAACTTTATTTCCAGGATGTTCTCCTTTAATAAGTTTTTCTATAATTCCATCTAGATCCTTATCGATTTTAGTTCCTTTAATCTTACGAATATCTTTTAAAGCTCTTTCATATGCTCTGTAAGTAATTATATTTCTCACATATACTCACCTCTTATATTAATATATTATACAATAAAAGGCAGCACTAAGCTGCCTATTTTTAAAAGACATTATAAATTTCCAGTAATTGCTGCAATTATTCCTATGATTAAAACAATCACAAACATTACTGCAATAATTGCTCCTGCGATTGCCCATGGAATCCATAAAGGAAACCAAACCCAAAACCAAGTTAACCAAACTGGATTAGCAGTAAGTTTAACGATTAAGAAAGCAATAAATACAAAAAATCCTATCGTACCTAATCCAACGCCACCTTCTTTTACTACTACTGTTTTTGTGTCGTCATTAAAGTTATAATTCATTTTAATTCTCCTTTCTGTTTAGAAATTCTTTTACAAATTCCATATCTTGCTCTGAATTCTCATCACAAGTATGTAATACTTTTAAATTATTATATAATTCTTCACCTAATAAATTTCTATCTCGCTCTTCGGCTTTTTTAGAGTCCTTCCAAGCTTCAAGAGGTCTCATGTGATAATTAATTAATATTGCTGCTTTATATTTATCCTCTTCAGATAAATTAAAATCAATTCCTAAAGCGAAATAAGCACCTGGATTTGCATGTTGATAATAATGTGCTACTTCGGTTGTTTCACCTTTTCTATTTGTATATGTTTTACAGAACTTCTTACCTATATCGTGTAAAAAAATTGCTCGTTCTAAATACTTTGGATAATCAGTTGGATTAAAGAACTTAGTGTAATAGTCATAAGCTGCATACATATGTTTATCTACATCCATATTATGCCATGGATTTTCGTGTGTTAATCCTTTTGCATAATAATCAACAGCTTCTGACCAATGCAGATTAGGAGTAGTTGAATAATGTACATTAATTTCATCCCAGCCTTCATTGAAAGTAGGAAGTTCAAAATTCTTAAGCATATTATCTATAACATATTCTGGAACAACTCTAGCTCTTGTAGAATTTCTGAATTTAACTTCATCTAAACCAGTATAAACAACAATTGCTTCTGTTATATATTTAGCAGTTACAGCCTTTTGTAATCGTTGTAAAGTGTTTACTCTTAATTTTCTAGTTGTATTAGTCGCATCATATATAACATCTAAACCAGCATCTAATGCGGCTACAGTTCTAGAAAACATTTTTCCAAACACTCGACTAGGATCTGTTTGATCGTCTTCAGATCCATATAATTCTTCTCTTATAGAATCTGATGACAATAAAACAGTTTGATCAGTCTTAAGTTGATTTGCTAAAGTGGACTTTCCGCAGCCAGGAAGTCCGATTAACATTATAAATTTTGGTTTATCTCTCATTATATTTACCTCCTAACGTGGTCGAGTGTCCATAGATAACTTTTTAATTTTCTCTAAATAAGTATATCTATACTTAGTATTATACAACTTATTATAAGCTTCAACAAATGAACACTTATTCTTTCTCATATAACGTTCACATTTTCGAGTTATTTCTCTATTACAGTAAGGAATTACATCGTCAAAATAATTAACCATTAAATAACTCCTCTTCCACTTAATATTTTCTTCCATCCTGAGATGTTTATTTTCTTAAATTCTTCATCAACATTTTCATATCTGAATAAGAAATATTGCATATATGAAGGGTATCTCTTAACTACTTCTGCGTATTCTTTTCTTAAAGTATAATTTGCTGGAGCTAAATTAACAATTTCTAATTTAACTTGAGTTTTAAATAATTCCATTTCTGCAATTAAATTATTTATCTTCTCAGTATATTCAGACGCATAAATTAAGAATTCATCTATTTCATTGCTTAAGATTATTTCTAATAATCTTGAAGTAGAAATATTTCCATTAGTTCTACCTTTATGAGCTAATACATATTCTGGAGACTTTATCTTTACACGGTTGAATTTGTTATCGCATACTACATAACCTTCCTCATCCCAAGGTAAAGCATTTGCAGCATTCTTAACATCTTCTAATGTATGTAAGTTATATCTCTTAGAAGGAGCTATCATTAAAGGTCTTTCTTCTGGTGAATACTCTTGGTCAGTAACTAAATATCTACAACCTAAATAATATAATTTTGGTTCCTTATACTCTATAACTACTCTATTATAAGGAGATACCATTTCAAACATATAACAATAGTTTGTATCTAATTCACAAAAGAAGTCATGCTCATTTATTCCCATACGATTTAAGCAGTATAAAAATAATTTACCATAAGAATCTAATTCAGCATTAGCACAGTCTAATGGTGCTTTGAAAGCATCTATTAAACCATTAGTTGAAATATTCCAACCTTTGTTATACCATACTTTCATTAAAGAACCATCAACCTTTTCTTGTACTGAACAGTTATCCCAGTTAATTTCTGGACAATAAGACTCTCCATAGTTACCAAACTTGTTGAATGGATGACAAACACAAGTCCAATCATCTTCTTTGAAGATTATACCTCTAGCTTCTTGTACTAATGGTAAGTTAAAATCAGATGATAATTGGTTATACTTAAACATTATATAGCCATTATCTCTTGATATTTTTAAATTGTATGGATCTTGAGTTAATAACTCTTCCCAGTTATCATGTGTCTTTATAAATTCTAATAAGTACAACATTTTATCACCTCTATATTTATATTATACACTAAAACAAAAGAAAAAGAAACTCTTTTTTTAGAGTTCCTTAAATTTTTCTTCTCACCAATAATAACCATTTTGTCTTTTAAATATAAAATGTCTATTTGTTGATAGAGATAATATTTCAACTGTAAATTCGTTTAATTCTGGTTTATAATTTTGTTTTACTTCTTTGATTGCAAAATAATTATTTCCATAATTATATATAAATATATCACCAATATCTAAATCAGTAAATAAGTTGTCGCCAAGTTGTAAAGTGTACATAATAGTCCTCCTTACAACTAATTTAGCTATTTACTTCTTAAATTTAAGTCTATCTACAATCATTTCAAAGGTTCCGTTTTCAGTTTGTGGATAAATTCCATATCTAAATTTCATTTCATTTGCCCAATTTGGATATTTCCATTTTCCACCTTGTATAGATATAACATCGCCATCAACTTCAATTGAAATAATATAATTTTTATTTAATTCAAAATTATCAATTTTAGTATAATGATTTATGTTATTTTCATCTTTATAAGTTACACATATTATTTTATCAATTATAGAAATTCTAATTATTGGTTTAGCACGTCCATCTAAGCTATGAACTTGCATAATTGTAAACTCTTTATAATCTTCTGCTTTAGTGATTTTAAAATCTAAAAGTAAAACACCTTTTCTTCCAATTATAAGATGTGTATCTTCAATTCGAGTTGTAGCATTTGCTGGTTCTGGTTCTCGTACAGTTCCATCTAAAGAAAAAACTATCTGAGACTTTTGAAAACTATCAATGTTTGGATAAATTTTATCATTTAATTTTTGATCAAAACACTGATCAGCAAATTTATTATAGAATTTTGGGTTAAAATATTTACGAATAAATGATGTTACTGATTTTTCATCGAATTCAACATCTATCCAATGAAATTGATCTTTTCCTTGAATTTTACGGTTCTCTTGATGTGTACAAGGTACATTTAAATATAATTTTGATTTTTGTCCAGTAGCTAAACGGATTAAGGCACAAAATTTATCTTGTTGTCCACCAATTAACTCTAATAGATTTTCACTTTCATATGGAATTAATGTTTTACAAGAATTCATTAATTTTTCTGGAACTAAACCATCAAATCCATAATAAACACCACCACGATAAATTATTCCTTTATCTGTAGCAAAATGATTATCTAATCTACAATGCTGAACATCTCTTGTAAAAGAAATTACACCTAGATCTGGAGATAGTTCAAAATCACTAATTGCTCTAAAATAGAATGCATCCAATCCTTCTTTAAATCTCATATCATCATCAATACAGGCATAAAGAGGAGCTTTGGGTTCTAATAATGCACAATCATTTCTAATTTTAACTAATGGAACTCTTCCATTTGAACAATCATAAGTTTTAAAAGTACTTTCAACATTAAATCCTTTGAAATAAGTCAAAACTTTTTGTACTAACTCTTCTGTATAAGGTGGTTGAAAAATGATACAAAATTTTATAATTTC
Organism: uncultured Lachnospiraceae bacterium; assembly: GCA_947165105.1. Next base: position 15,076 of record CAMUZC010000022.1, read on the forward strand.
TTTAATTGGTTCTAAATATTTAATAGTTGGTGCCAAAAATTCTAACATTGTATCTGGTTCACATGTTGGTAGCACAAATGCTAATTTAATTTTAGATTCCATATACTTACCTACATACTTTCATGAATTGTTCTTGATATAACATCATCTTGTTGTTCTTTAGTTAATTTAATAAAGTTTACAGCATAACCAGAAACACGAATAGTTAATTGAGGATATTTCTCAGGATGAGCCTGTGCGTCTAATAACATTTCTCTATTAAAAACATTAACATTTAGGTGATATCCACCATCATCTACATATGTATCTAGCATTTGAACTAAATTATCTACTCTCTCGCTCATGTTTATTCTCCTATTTAACGTATAAAACTGGCTTAAATTTTTTGTTTTTTATTGTGGCTTTAAAATCAATCACTCTTTGATTAGAAGAGCCTTTATAACGTAATTTTGGATCAAATAAGTCAATATCAAACTTACCATCTATAAGTACATCAATAGAACTATCTTTAATTTTATCAATTACATCTTTTAATAAATATCCTGTCCAAACCCAAATAGTTTTATTTGGATATACCTCTTTAAATTTTTCAATTAATCTTAATGTTCCATTTATATTTTTATCATGTAATGGCTCACCACCTAAAATACTTAATCCAACAATATAATCTGGTTTGGCTAATTCAATTATTTTTGAAATTGTCTCGTCTGTAAATTCTTTTCCAGAATTAAAATCCCAAATAGTATAATTATGACAACCTTTACAATATAAATCACAACCGCTAAAGTAGATTGCTACTCTACATCCAGGACCATCTGAAATATCCATTTTTCTAATTTGAGAATAATTCATATTTAACCTCCTTATTTTTTATTCTTTCGATTTATATCTCCAAAATTAAACTTAGACCTTCCAAGCCAAAATCCTTCTGGACAATCGATACAAAATTTATCTTCAATCCCATTAGTATACCAATGAGACCCTTTATGTGAAGAATTCTTTTTTCCATCTTCAGATAATTCAAAATTAATTCTTCCAGGTTTAAATCCATCCGGACAAGTCACACTCCTGATATTAATTTTACCATCATTAAATCATTTTAATTTTGATAGACTTTCTTTTCGTTTTTGTTTTGTTTCTTCAGATTGCTTTTTTCCTAAATTCTTTAATCTTAAATTTTGTTTACGTTCTTCAGATAGTGGTATTCCTAGGTTCCAAGCCTTACATGTCATCTTTTTACCGAGCTTAGCTTTACTTATTTTTTGTTTAGTTTCTTCAGATACTATTCGTCCAAAATTTCCATGCCCACCAATAGTTAAATTATATCCATTACATTGTTCATCACCGACAAATGAATGATAATATTTAATTCAATATTGTTCTCGCTCATAAGCCTCTTTTGCTGTTAATATATTCTCTTCAATAATTTCATGTTCAAAATTTTCTCAACCGTATTTTTGAATAGCACTGTAAAAATAAGACGAGTTTTTATATCCTAATCCATTATTTCATCTTAATTTGGCTTTAGCTTGAGTTTGACCAATATATACTTTTCCATTAATTTTATTGGTATGTTTATAGATAATTCACATAAAAAACTCCTAAGTATTTTATATTATACACTAAATTTAGCATATAACATGCGAATACTTAGGAGAAAAGTTAATTTATTCTTCGACTACGATATTATCTATATGAGTAACTCTATCTTTAATTTCTTGTGTTCTACCTTTGTTCCACCAATGTTGTCCGATGTAACCACAAGTACGTCTAGCAACATTTAAGAAGTCCTTATCTCTATTTCCACACTGAGGACAATACCAATTCAAATCATCATCTAATAAGATTTCACCATCATATCCACATTTTTGACAATAATCTGATTTAGTATTTAATTCAGCATACATAATGTTATTATAAATAAATTTAATAACTTCAAGTACTGCTTCAATATTGTTTTGTAAATTTGGTGTTTCAATATAACTAATTGCACCACCTGGAGATAATGCTTGGAATTCTGACTCTAAAGCTAACTTATCAAATGCATCAATATTTTCAAATACAGGAACATGATAACTATTAGTAATATAATTTCTATCATGACCGTCTAATTTCTCAAATACATCAGCTCCGAATCTAGCTTTTAAACATTTAGCGAATTTATAAGTTGTTGATTCAAGTGGTGTTCCATAAATTGAATAATCAATATCTTCTTCAGCTTTCCACTTATTACAAGCATCATTCATATGTTGCATTACTTGTAAACCAAATGTTTTACCACCATTACCATCAGTATGACTATGTCCTGTCATATACTTAACACATTCATATAATCCTGCATAACCTAATGAAATAGTTGAATAACCATGATATAATAATTCATCAATTTTCTCATGTTTATCTAATCTAGCTAATGCACCATATTGCCATAAGATTGGAGCCATATCAGATAATTTTCCTTTTAATCTTTCATGTCTACATCTTAATGCTCTATGACATAATTCAAGTCTTTCATCAAAAATCTTCCAGAATGCGTCTATATTTCCTTTACTAGAAAAAGCGATGTCTGGTAATGAAATAGTTACAACACCTTGATTAAATCTTCCAGAATATTTATGTTTACCTTCAACATAATTCTTTGCTTTAGCTATATTTCCATACTTTTCACTAAATCTATCTGGTGTTAAAGCAGAACGACAACCCATTACTGAATAACAGTCACCTTTCTTTAATTCCTTCATTTTCTTTTCTGAAATATAATCAGGAACTAAACGTTTTGCTGTACATTTTGCTGCAAGTTTTGTTAGATAATAATATTCTGAATCTTCATTAATATTATCTTCCTCAAGGACATAGATTAATTTAGGGAATGCTTGAGTGATATAAACACCTTCCTCATTTTTCATTCCAATAATTCTTTGTTTTAAGAATTCTTCAATTAATAATGCATGATCGTGTTTTAATTCAGGTCTTTGGTTTAAATACATAAAGACTGTTATGAATGGAGCTTGACCATTAGTTGTAGACATTGAATTAATTTGATAATTAAATGTTTGTACAGAAGCTTCAATTTCTCTCTTTAAATCATCTTCTGCATATTTATGAGCTTTTTTAATAAAGTACTTTTTAAAGAAATGACGTTTAAACCAGTTTCTTCTATTTAAGTGTATTTCAATATACTTCTTTCTACTTGAGTCTACAAACGGTACTAGATCACTCAAATCGATAGAACATCCACCATATTGCGAACTTGCTACAGCTGTAATAATTTGTGTTGCAATTGTTGTTGCTTTACTTAACCAATGTGGTTTATCGATCTTAAATCCATTTACAACAGTACCATTTTGAAGCATATCATCCAAATTAATTAAATCACAGTTATGTAATGCATTTTGTCCAAAATAATCTGCATCATGGAAGTGAATAATACCATCTTGATGGGCTTTTACGATATCTTTAGGCAACAAAAGACGGTTAGTAAGGTCAGTGGAAACAATTCCAGCCATATAATCACGCTGAACAGTTACGATCTTAGCATCTTTATTACTATTTTCTTCATTCCAATATTCAGATGTTCCACCTAATAGATCAAAAATAGCATCATCAGTAGTGTTTGCTTCTCTTCTTAATTTATGAATATATCTATATTGGATATAAGAAGAGACAATTTCTGGTTTATTTAATTCTACAAGTTTATTAACAATAATATCTTGAATGGCTTCTACACCTAAACACTTTTTATCGATATTCTTAATAAATTCAGCAATATTAGTTATTTCTTCTTCAGTTAGTCTATGCGCTTTCTTAGTTTCAGCATTTGCTTTTCTAAGTGCAATCTTGATTTTATCTTCATCAAATGGCACTTGCTTCCTGTCTCGTTTAATAACTTTTTCCATATATTAAGTTATCCTTTCTTTTAAAATTTTTTGTTGATATATTTATACCTTAGGTAATTAATTTAGCATTAGAAAACCCTTGAAAATATTTACATATTAACTCTATTTAATATACAAA
>CAMUZC010000023.1 GCA_947165105.1 uncultured Lachnospiraceae bacterium
CTAAACCTGGTACTGCAATTAAGTCTGATATACCTTGTACACCTTGTCTTAATACGTCATCTGCCATTTTGAAAGCTTCTACTATTGAAGTTTTTCTATCGATTACTTGTAATAATTTGTCATTTGGAATTACTACTAATGTATCAACTTTGCTTTTTAAACTTTCAATTCCTCTATCAGCTTGTGATAATCTTTTCTTTCCTTCAAATGTGAATGGTTTTGTAACAACACCTATTGTTAAGATACCCATTTCTTTTGCACATGCTGCAACTATTGGTGCTGCACCTGTACCTGTTCCACCACCCATTCCGGCTGTAACAAATACCATATCAGCTCCACGTAATGCTTCTGTGATTTCTGATTTGCTTTCTTCTGCTGCTTGAGCTCCTATATCTGGATTAGCTCCTGCTCCTAGTCCTCTTGTAATTTTTTCTCCGATTTGAATTTTAGATGCAGCTTTAGATAATAATAATGCTTGTCTATCTGTGTTTACTGCAACAAATTCAACACCTCTTATTCCAGAATCAACCATTCTGTTAACAGCGTTTGTTCCACCGCCACCAACACCTATAACTTTAATAGTAGCTGTTCCGTCTATCATTAGTCCACTTTCTTCCATGCCATCCATTATCATTTTGTTTTCCTCCCTATTATATTTTTATATTTTAAAAATTAAAAACATCCTTTTTGAGATTTTTAAGTGTTCCTCTTAAAATCTCGTGCTCTCTATGAATAGAAAAAGTCTTTTACTTTTTCTAAAATATCTTTAAATATAGTACTTTTTTCTGACTGAGTATCTATATTGCTTGAAACATTTTTTGCAAACTGTCTTGATGCTATATATCTAACTAATGCATATACTGTTCTATAACCAGGTCTTACTGTGCTTATTCCTCTTCCTGTTGACATTTTTACTGGTATATTTAAAACAACTTTTCCAGCTACATCGCTTTTACTTATGTTTGTAATACCTTGTCCTGTTAAAATTACATTATTTATTTTAGATTTCACACCTTGCATTGAAATGTCTTTATTTATTAAAGTGAATATCTCTTCAATTCTTGCTTCAATAATTTCTATTAATTCTGAACTTTTTATTACTTTGTTTGATTGTTCTTCTTTACATGTTGTTAGCAATATTTCATTATCATTATCTATGTATGATCTCATTGCTAGTCCATATTGTTTTTTAAGTTTATCTGCTTCATCATATGAAATATTAAGTACAAGTGCTATATCATTTGTTATATTGTCTCCACCTAAAGGTATTGTATTTGTATAAACAAATTCTGAACCTTCAAATACTCCTACATCTGTGTTTCCAGCACCTACATCTAATATCATTACATTATCTGTTAATTCATGTGTGTCTAATACTAAGTTTCTTTCAGCTAATGTAATTGGAACCAAACCATCTATCTCTAAGTTTGATTTTTTAAATATTCCAACTAATTGTCTTATAAATTCTTTATCAGCTAAAACTACTTGTGCTTTTAATGTAAATTTAGAGCTGAAATTTCCAATTGGGTCTGTTACTGGTTTTCCATCTTCTAAAATGAATTTATCAGCAACAACATCTATTATACTCATTCCTTCTGGTACATCTATATCTTTGGCTTGCATTATTGCTGATGAAACGTCTTTTACAGTAATTCCTGAATATTTATCTTTAACTTCTTTTATAACACTATTTTGTACAATTGTTATATATTTTCCATGTATTGTTAAGTATGCTGAGTTAATTTTCATGTTTGTGTCTGCTTCAGCATCAGCAACAACTTTTGTTATTGCTTCAACAATTTCGTTTTCATCAACTATTTTTCCTTTTTTTAGTCCTCTACAAGCTTGGTTTGTACTACATAAAATTTCTACTTGATTAAAATTATTAACTTCTCCTATGATAAGGCTTACTTTTGATGTGCCTATATCCATTCCTACAATTATATCTCCGACAGCCAAAGTTAACTCCTCCATTTATATGCGTTTTTATTCCTAGTTTATTTCTTAGTAAGAATATTATATTTCTGAAAAAAAGTCAATAGAATTTGTTATATTTTTGTAATATTTTCGTAATAGTTTTGTAATAATGTCTTATTTTGCATTATTTTCTTGGCTTACAACATTTCCTGTTCTCTTTTTTCTGAATTTTTCTAAGTAAAATCTTCTTATAATTCCAAGATTATTGAACATTCTACTAACAAAAACAAATATTGCTGCTAAGTATATATCTACATTTAATCTTTGGCCTAAATAAGCAAGTAACATTGCTAGTATAGCATTTCCAAAAAAGCCTGATAAAAATACTCCCATATCAAACTTTTTATTTAAAGATGAAACTACTCCGCCAAAAACTGTATCTAATGCTGCAACAATTGCTATTGCTAGATATCCTGAATATGTATATGAAATTATAGGAGCAAAATTACCAACTATAATTCCTATTATACATCCTAAAATTATAGCTATTAAAACCATATTTCTAATCCTCCTTATTCTCTTTTAGATATTTTAATGTTATTTGTTTATCATAACCATTTATTTTTATATTATCTTGATAACTCATTTCAATTGTATAGCCTTTGGTTCTGTAATACGGTACAAATCCTTCTTTTGGAAAGTTTATTATTTTTTCAAATTCATCCTTATTTCCTATTGCTTTAATTTCATATGGTCCAACTATTCTTTCACTATTTACTAATATATATTGATTGCTGTTAATTCCTACTATATCTGTTGTGTTTATCACTCTTTGATTATTTATTGATATGGCTTCAGCTCCTGCATATTTAAGTTCATTTACTAGATAAACTAAATTACTTGCTGTATATGAATAATCTTTATTATCTGTTAATTTTAAAACAATTCCATTTCCAATTACATCAGTTTTGCCAACAAGCATATCGTATTCTTTTAATTCTTTATCTAATAATTCAGATGATTCCTGATTGTTTTGTATTATTTTTGAATAATCCTCTATTTTCTGATTATTTGATTTTATTTTTTCGTCTATTTCATTATACTTTGTTTTCCAATTTAGAATTTCTTGTCTTAATTCATCTTCTCTCATACTTTCAATTCCCATTGAATTCGTCTCTTCAACAGTTCTAAATTGAATGAAAATAAGTGATACAAGCATTGTTGTTATAAAAAAAATCACAATAGATATGGTTATTTTACCCTTTTCCATTTTTTCACCTCTTTATTATTCATTTCTCATATATTGAGTATTTAAAACTCTTTCATATTTACCAATTGATATATTGTCAGCTTTATTTACTTCTACCATGACTCCAGTTTCTTTCATTAATTCTAAATATCCCCCAGGAATTGTTATAGAACCATATAATAATTCTGGTGAACCTATTGCTTTTATTTCGACTGGTGAACTGATTTTTTCACCATTTACAACTACAACATTTCCTGCACAATATATTGATGTAAAGTTTGTAATTCTTTGGCCATTTATTGAAATAGCCTCCGCTCCTGCATTTCTTAATGCATTAACTACTTCAACTAAATCACCTGCATGAACCAAGTATAGTTCTATATTATCAAGAGGACTTAAACTTGATCTATTTACAGTGTTATTGTCTTTTAATGTAATCACAATTCCACTTCCAGAAACATCTGTTAAGCCTAGTAAAACATTATCCTGTTTTATTTCATTTTCTTTGTTCAATGCATTTTCATCATTTTGAGTTGCTTGCAATCTTATCTCTTCAAGCTTATTTTCTGATTTTTCTAAATCTTTTGAAGCTTTGTCATATTTTTCTTTCCATTTTAAAACCTGGTCTCTTAATTCATTTCCTGTTAATGTTTGTGAGACTGTTGAATTAGAATCTTTAATTGTTTTAAACTGAATACTAATTGCTATTGTCAATATAAAGCACACAATTCCTAAAGTTAAAGCAATCTTCCATCTTTTCATTCTGAAAATCTCCTTTCAAATTAAACTTTTTCTCTAAATACTGGATTACCTGTATTTAAATCCATATCTATAAAGAACTCTCCTTCAATTCCTTTTTCCCTTTGAATCATTTCCTTAATATACAGCATTTGTGTAGATAAATCTGTACAATTTCCTAAGTAAACTGTTTTATCTTCTGATTCCAATACCATAACATATTCTTTCTTATTCTTTATATCAATTTGTGTAATTAAATTTTCAATTCCTGCAGATTGTGCTGTTTCTATTATCTTTAATACAACTTCTAATCTTTCTAAATCATCTTTATTTAATCTGTTTCCAGGTTTTACTTCTTCAAGTGCTGTTGTATATCCTTTTATTAAAGGTGAATCAAGTTTTATTGGTGATATTTCTAATATATAGCCTTGGTTGTTAATATATACATATGAATTTCCATATTCTAACATTATTGTTGCTGTTCTTTCTGTTACTTCAATCTTTACTTTACTTGTAAAAACATTTCTACTAATATTAACGTCTTCTATGTATGGGTTAGCTAATATTTTTTCTTTTACTTCTTTCTTAGAGAATTTAAACATATTCTCATTCAAGTGGATTTCAGACATACTTTTTATTTGTTCAGATGAAAGCTTGTTATTATTAACAACATCTATTGCTCTTACATTAAAAGCAGGTGATAAAACAAAATAAATTGTTCCGCCTATTAAAAGAATTATCATTAATAAGATTATACTTAGCTTTTTAATAATTCTAATTTTTTGAATTCTTATTTTCTGCTCTTTTGTTAGTTTTGGCTTTTGAACATTGTCTTTTACAACAATTTTCTTTACCTTTTTATTGCTTTTAGTTTGTTCTTCATCTGAATCTGTTATTTTATTTTTTATTACTTCAATTTCTCTTGCTTCTTCAATGTCTTCTTCATTCTTTTTTCTTCTTAAAATATTAATTAATCGATTTGTTTTCTTAGGAATCTCCTCAACGATATCTTTCTCTTTTTGATTTTTTAATTTTTTCTTTTGGTTATCCACAGGTTGTCCACTTTTTTCCTTTTTTAAATTACTTTTTTTCTTATTTACCTCACTAGGCTTAGGAAAACTTTTTACACCTATAAAAACCTCGTTATCAAAATCTAAAGGGTCATTATTTCTAGAGGCAGATTTAGAATCTGCCTTTTTATGCACATTAGAATATACAATCGTTCTTTTTCTTTCACCTTTTGCCATTTAATTCACCTACTCTTTTTATATTAGCACCTAACATATTTAATTTTTCATCTAAATTTTCATACCCTCTTAAAACATATTCAATATTTTCTACTTTTGTTTTTCCCTTTGCTGCAAGTCCAGCAATAATTAATCCTGCTCCACCTCTCAAGTCACTACCTTGCACGGTTGTTCCAATAAGCTTTCTTTTTCCAGTAATAATTGCTGTTCTCCCTTCAGTTGTGATTTTGGCTCCCATTCTTATTAGTTCGTTTGTATATTTAAATCTGTTTTCAAATATATTTTCAATAATAACAGATGTTCCTTTTGCTGTGGTAAGAATCGATCCAAAAATTTGTTGCAAATCTGTTGGGAATCCTGGATATGGCATAGTTTTTATTTCTATTGATTTTAATTTTTTTGGTGCTTCAATTTCTATACTGTTTTTTTCTATTACTATATTACATCCTGTTTCTTGTAATTTATGTATTACAGGAATTATATGTTCTGATACGACATTATTAACTTTAATTCTACTACCAGTTACTGCAGCAGCACATAAAAAAGTACCTGCCTCAATTCTGTCTGGCATTACTTTATATCCGGTTCCTTTTAATTTTTTCACACCTGTAATTTTTATAATATTGCTTCCTGCTCCTTGTATTTTAGCTCCCATTCGATTTAAACAATTAGCTAAATCTACAATTTCTGGTTCCATTGCAGCATTGTTAATTACTGTTGTTCCATCGGCTAAAACAGCTGCCAAAATAATATTTTCAGTTGCTCCTACACTTGGAAAATCAAGGTTAATATCTGCCGCAATTATTTTATCACAACTGCACCTTATAAATCCAGCTTTTTCTTCAACTTGTATTCCCATTTTTTTAAAAGCAGACAGATGTAAATCAATTGGTCTCGCACCAATTTCACATCCGACCTGGATATGAAAATGTAACTTCTTTAAATCTACCTAAAATTGCACCTGCTAATATTACAGTAGATCTCATCTGCCTCATTAAGTTTTCTGGTATTTCTGTTTTTGTTATATGCTTTGAATTAATCTCTATTTTACCACTATTTCTCCTAATCTTGCAACCCAAAATTTTTAAAATTTCTAAAGTTATTTGGGTATCATGAATTTTTGGAATATTATATAATTTTGTTGTATCAGAGTTTAAAATTGTAGCTGCTATAATTGGCAATGATGCATTCTTTGATCCAGATACATTTACTTCGCCATGAAGTCTTCTTCCGTCCCTCTATTATGTAAGATGTCATTTTATTCACCCTTTCTTTTAGTTTGTATGTTATATATTATGTCGATTCTTATTAAAATGTCCCATAAGAACGTTTTTTAAAAAATCACAAATTATTCACACAATGGACACAATTCATTGTTATATTATATATAAGTTAGCAACACATACTCCAGTTGCTAATGAATAAAATAAAACATCCCCTTTTATTTTCAGTAAAAGCAGCCTACAAAGGCTGCTTTTTTTAGTTGAAAACAAAAAAAAGAATTCTTAAGCAAGAAAGAATTCTTTTTTTTACTATTTAGTTGTTTAATTATTTCTATACAAATATCTTTGTGGGTTTACAGGCGAACCATTAATTCTTACTTCCAAGTGTAAATGAGGTCCAGTTGAATTTCCTGTTGATCCAACTAATGCAATGTTGTCTCCTGAAGAAACTTGTTGTCCCACACTAACTAAAATTCTGCTACAATGCGCATAATATGTTTCAATTCCATTACCATGAGAAATTATAACTAAGTTTCCATATGTTCCCATTGGTGAAGCATATTTTACTACACCATCTGCTACCGCTAAAATTTTCGTTCCACTTGCAGCACCAATATCTAATCCTGTATGTGCACCTGAACGTACATTTTCAATTGCAGCAAATCTAGATGTTATAACACCTTGAACTGGAACTGTTGCAAGATATATTCCATTTACAGTTTTTGAATCTTTATCGATAGATTCTTCAATTTGTTCTTTTGCTACTATAACACTTGTACTTTCTTCAATTTTCTTTGCATCATCTACATTTACGGTATAATATTCTCTTATTCCAATATTTAAATCTAAGTTGCCATTATTTTCTTTTTTTATTTCCTCTACTAATTGTTCAGCTTCTTCTAATGTGTTAAGGTATCCTTTAATATCATTGTTAAAAGTTACTGCATAATATTTATAAGTTATTTCAGCATTTTCTTTTAAATCGTTTATGATTTCATTTTCATTTGTTTTTTCAGTTCTATTAACTAATTGTAATTTATATTCTGGGAATTGTTTCATTGTTACAAATGCAACATTTCCATTATGAGATAAAATCTCATCATTAATTCTTGTTTCTAAGTTTACCTTATCCCCAACATAACCAACAACCTCTCCTGAAATTGTAACCGCGTATGCTGGTTTATATTTTATTAAAATTATTGCAATTATCAATATCAATAGTATAACAAAGATACTAACACACTTAACTGACTTTTTAGTATGATATAATAATCTTTTCCTAAAAATAAAAGTCACCTTCCTTTGTTTTTTTGCAAACTTTTGTTATTATAACATATATTTTCTCCAAATGCAAATTTTACAAACTAGAAATAAATTACAATATTGTCAAATACAGTAATAACATTTAAATTCATTATTTAAAATTTATCTCTAATTCTCATAAAAATAATCCATGATTCCATTATATATTCCCCAAGCTAATCTATCTTGATATTCATCATTAAGTAACAGTTGTTCTTCTTCTGGATTTGATAAAAATCCACATTCTACAATTGTAGTTGGAATTTCAACATGTTTCATTATATATACAGTATTTAATTTCATTGGTACTCTTTTATTCTCTTTTTGAATAGAATCATTTAAATTTGTTTGAATGCTTTTAGCTAGTTTTATACTTTGCTCATTTCCTTCTTGATAAAACGTTTGCCAGCCTGAATATTGTTGTTGTGGAATTTTATTTAAATGAATTGAAACAAATATATCTGCTGAACTCTCATTTCCTATTTTTACTCTATTATGTATGTCTGATATTTTTTTCTGTCTTAAAGTTTTACTGTCTATGTCATAAATTGCATTTTCATCAGAACGGGTTAATATTACAGTTGCACCACTTTGTTCTAGCAAACTTTGAACTTTTAAGGCAATTTTTAAATTAGTTTCCGCTTCTGTTGTACCACGACTACTTTCTGCTCCGCTCATCTGGAACACCATGCCCTGCGTCTATAACTATTACTTTGTTTGATACAGGCAGATTCACTGTAGCAACAATTTTAGGCTTTGTAAATGCAGATTTCATGGAAACTGCTGTTAGTGACAAGCAGAGTAAACTTCCTATTAAAATCAATCTTTTTCTGTGAATTACTATCATAAAAAAAACACCTCATATTATAATATATGTGGTGTTTTTTATTATATTCATATAAATTTTCAACTTTTTCCGAAATTATAGTATATTTATTTTATTCTACAACTCTACATTTAACAATCAACCTAGTTCTTCCTCCATCAGCACATGTTATCAATGTAGCCTCTGTTCTACCATTTGTAAGTTGACTTGTACATGCAACATCTGTTGGCTGAACAATAAATTTATCATAAACTTTATATTCTAAGGTTTTTCCTGTTTTGTCTGTTAACTGTACAGAATCACCATTTTGAAGTTTGTGTAATTTTCCAAAAAATATATCTTTTCCATCATAATTATGTCCAACAATACAGTAATTTCCAACTGCGTTTGGTTCGCCTCCCCAGAATTTATTAAGTGATATTTTTAATAATTCATTTGTTGATTCTGATATAACTGGATATTTTATTTCTAATGATGGTATATTCAAAATAGAATCAATTCTATATTCCGTACCATTCTCTGTTGTATACACTTTATTAAACTCATCTAATATTTTAGGTGGTTCTTTAGGAATTTCTGTTGCATTATCATTCAATGCGACAACTAGAATATCATCATCTTCGGCTACTGTAAGATCCTCAAAATCATTCATTACTTCATGAGATTTAGCTTCACCTTTTCTTTGAGAATATTCCGTTTTTATATAATATGAAGTTAGTATTATAACCACAAGTATTGATAACACAAATTGAATCTTGTAAAACAATTTCTTTCTTTTCAATTTAGGTGTTACATATACTTTTTCGTTCACCAATATCTGATTCATATATGAATACCTTTCTATTTTTATTTTTCATCTGTATTTATTATACCATTTCTTTTACATAATGTAAAACTATTTTGCTATTTTATCACTTAGATTCTTGAAGTCATTCATACTTAAACTTTCTCCCCTTACATTCATGTCTAAACCAATTTCTTCAAATGCTTGTTTTGCTTCCTCTTTGTTATTAAACATTCCTCCATTTACTAATGCATTCATTAATGTCTTTCTTCTTTGCATAAAACTAACTTTAATTAGTTTAAAAAACAAATCTTTATCTTTCAGCTCAATAGCAGGTGTTTTTCTTATTTTTAGTTTTATGACTTCAGATTGAACCTCTGGTTCAGGTATAAATGAATTATTTTCCACTATCATTATACTTTCTGATTCAGCATAATAATATACACTATATGTAATTGCTCCACTTACTTTATCCCCTGGGGTTGCAATCAATCTATCAGCAACTTCTTTTTGAATCATAACCGTAATGCTTTCTATATCTAACTCTTCTTCTAATAGTTTCATTATTATTGGAGTAGTAATATAATATGGAAGATTTGCCACAATCTTTGCACTTGTTAAATTATGTTCTTGTTTCTCTTTTTTTATTAATTCAGCCAAATCAACTTTAAGAACATCTTCATTAATAACTTCAAAATTGTCATACATAAAAAATCTTTCATTTAAAATTTTTATCATTCTATTATCAAGTTCAATAGCAATCACTTTTCCAGCATTTTCAAGTAGACTTTCAGTTAATGTTCCTAAACCAGGACCAATTTCAATTACTAAATCACTTTTACAAATTTCAGAAGACCCAACAATATTGCTAACAACTTCTTCGTTAATTAAAAAATTTTGTCCCAAACTCTTATTAGCACTAATTCCATATTTTCTCATTATAAACCTAGTTTTTTCTTTCAAATTTTCCATTTCTTGCTCCTCCTATATTACAACATTTTGTCAAACCTTCTCTCGACAGTACAAAAAAATTATTTAATTAATAAACTCTTTTTCTTAGCCGATAAATCCTGCAAAATATCAACAACATTAATAGGTGAAACTTTGTTAACCTTAAGCAATTCCAGAACCCTATCAGCTACTTCCTCTTTTTCTATACAATTAAATATTTCTTTTTTCTCTTCACTTACTATATTATTGTTCACGTATTTCTTAACTACTTCTATCCCAAATTTTTGATTTCTATTTTTCTTATTTGTAATATTACTAATAATCTTATAATATTTCAGTTCTACTTTTCCTTTTCTCATAATACTTTCAACATCATTACTATCTATTGATGTACCACCATAAAATTCTCTAATAATTTCCATACAAAAATCCTCCCATTCACAAATTCCAATATATATTAGACTTGTCCTATTTTCAAGCATTTTCGTACGTCAAATTATTCATATTTTTTACTTTTATTTACTGTATATTATAAAATTCGACACAATTTATCTTTTTACCACTTCACATATTTCTTTATATATCTTATCTTCAACATTTTTTATCTCAAGACTATTTACTTTTCTTCCCATTTCTTGTAATTGTTTTCTATCAGAAGTTAATCTATCTAGCTTTTCTGATAAGATACTACTATTTAATTCTGAATTTAATATTACCTCAGCACCACCTAGTTTTTCAACAACCCTTGCATTGTCTTCTTGTCTGTTAGCTCCTACACTTGGTAATGGGATGAAAATAGCTGGTTTACATGAAATTGCAAGTTCCGTTACAGTCATTGCACCACTTCTTGCAATTATTAAATCTGATAAAGCATACATTTCTTCCATATTATAAATATATGGTAATGGCTTACAATTAGGTAAATTATTAATATCCATACCATTATTCTTTAATTCGTCTGCGATAATGTCATATTGCTTTTGACCAGTTGCCCATACTAGTTGATAATTATTAATTTTATGTTCTTTTAGCATCCCAATAATAGCATCATTTATAGCTTTAGCCCCTTGGCTTCCACCAAAAACAAGTACTATAGGTAAATTTGAATTTAGCCCTAATTCACTTAATAATTCATTTTTTCTATCCACTGTTAAATCAATTTTTTTAACTTTGGTTGGGGTTCCTGTTACAACAACTTTTTTAGCCATAGATAATCTTTCTTTTGCGGCATCAAAAGCAACCAAAACCTTTGTAGCTTTTTTAGCAAACATTTTAACAGCCTTACCAGGATATGCATTGCTTTCATGCAAAACAGAAGGAATATTTAAAGCAGTTGCAGCAGCAAAAACCGGTCCGCAAATATAACCTCCTGTTCCAATTACAACATCTGGCTTGAATTCTTTAATGTATTTCTTAGCTTTACTTGTACTTGTAGCTGTCTTAATCATATTCTTTAAATTTGTTAATGACAATTCCTTCTTAAGGCCATATGCCTCCAAAGTTTTAAGTTCGTACCCAGCCCTAGGTACTAAATCAGTCTCCAATCCCCTAGAAGTTCCAATAAAAACAATCTCTGAACCAGGTTCTTCCTCTTTTATCTTATTCGCAATAGCTATACCTGGGTTAATATGTCCCCCAGTTCCAGCCGCCGAAATAATAACTTTCATTATATATCCTCCTTTATATTTTTCTATATAAAAAATGTGTCATCCCTAAATCTCCTCAGAGAATTCAAATGACACATCTAACTTAAACCTATACTTTAGCTCCAGCTCTCGAAATATTAAGTAAAACCCCAACATTGCAAAGTAAAATAAGCAACGCAGTTCCACCATAACTAAAGAAAGGCAAAGCCATACCAGTAGTAGGAATAGAAGCAGTAACAACCGCAATATTAATAATAGCTTGAGCACCAATCAAAGTTGTAATACCAATTGCCATTAAGCTTCCAAACATATCTGGAGCTTTCATGGCAACTAAAATACCTCTCCAAATAAAAATTGCAAATAAAGCAATTACAAATAAGCATCCTACAAATCCGAGCTCTTCTGCTAATATTGCAAAAATGAAATCATTGTGTGGTTCTGGAATATATAGATATTTTTGCTTACTTTGACCAAGGCCTACACCAAAAAATCCACCTGAACCAATTGCATACAAACTCTGTACCATTTGATATCCAGTACCTTGAGCATCTGCCCATGGATTAAAATATGTTGAAATTCTGTCTAATCTGAATCCACCTTTGCCTGACATTTGAAGTATTCCAACAATTGTTCCTAATCCTAATATTCCTATACCACCTGATGCTGCAAAATGTTGTATTCTACAACCAGCCATAACCATCATTGTAATTGCTATTATAATAATTACTAAAGAAACACTTAAATGGTTTTGCACTCCAAACAATATAGCAATTGGTGGTGCAATAAAACATAAAGGTTTAAGAAAACCTTTTTTCAAATCAGTTAAATCTGATTTATGATCAGCTAAGTATCCAGCATAAAAAATTATCATTCCCGTTTTTGTAAGCTCAGATGGTTGGAATTGAGTAAAGCCTAAATTAACCCATCTTGTTGCCCCTTTAACTGAAACTCCAAGTACTGGAACTAAAACCAAAAGTAATACTATCCAAGATCCAAAATAAATTGGCCAATAATATTTTTTATAAAATCTATAATCAATTTTTGATATAACAAACATTAATATTAAACCCACAATTGCAAATGCGAATTGTTTTTTTACATATGTATAACTATTTCCAGTTGTTGAAAGTGCTGATGGTGCACTTGCTGAAAGAATCATAATAATTCCCATAGCAAGTAGAACAAGAACTGTTATACAAAGTACAAAATCAAATTGATTATTAACGAAATTCGATACTCTTTTTATTCTTTTTCCGCATTAGTGTTCTCCTTTTTTGTGTTTTATACTTTCTAAACCATAAAAATTGCGATCACTGAAAGTCCTAAAGTAATTAAGCTAAACACTGAAACTACTTTATTTTCATTCCAACCACTTAATTCAAAATGGTGATGAATTGGTGCCATTTTGAATATTCTTTTTCCTGTTTTTTTATAATATAAAACTTGCATCATAACTGATAAAGTTTCTATTATAGGAATTAATGCTAAAACTACTAATATGAATGGCATTTTTAAATATAAAGCCATTCCTGCAATTGCTCCACCTAGAAGTAATGAACCTGTATCTCCCATAAACACTTTTGCAGGATGAAGATTAAATATTAAAAATCCTAAACATGCTCCAACTAGTATACATCCCATTAAAGTTATTTCTTCTACATTAAATGCAATGCCTATTACTGCTAAAGCTGTAATTATAATCGTTGTTACACTTGTTGCCAAACCGTCTATTCCATCCGTTAAATTTACTGCATTAGTTGTTCCTAATAGAACAAAAATTGCAAATGGTATATATAACCATATTGGTAAATTTATATATTGCTTAATAATTGGAATATATGTATCTGTTCCTATATCTGAAAATTTTGCTAAATATACTGTATATCCTACTGCTACTATTAGCAATCCTATCATTTTATACATTGGTTTTAAACCTTTTGTATTTTTTAAAACTAATTTTTTAAAATCATCAACAAATCCTACAACCCCAAAACCAATTGTAACAAATGCAAGTGGAATTAATCTTTCAGCAATAGGTTTTGTTTCTCCTCCATGAATAAATGTAAAAACTGTAGCTGTTGCAATAACTATTGTTACTGCCATTATAATACCTCCCATTGTGGGAGTTCCTTGTTTTTTTAAGTGTGACTGTGGTCCATCATCCCTTTCGATTTGTCCTACTTTCAATCTTCTTAATATAGGTAATATTATCAATGCAGAAATTATACT
This sequence comes from uncultured Lachnospiraceae bacterium, assembly GCA_947165105.1. The sequence goes on from CAMUZC010000023.1 coordinate 14,113, forward strand.
TATTACAAATGATAATATAGTTACCTGAATTTGTATTTCCATCTTTTGCTATTTCCTCCTCCTATTGTTTCCCATTCATTATTTCATTAACTATAACTCGTTCATCAAAAGGATGTTTTACACCATTAATTTCTTGATATGGTTCGTGACCTTTACCAGCAAGAATAATAATATCATTTTTATTAGCCATTTTTATGGCATATTTAATTGCTTCAATTCTATCTACAATACATATATATTTACCCTTAGTCTTTTTCATTCCTTCTTCAATTTGTTTTACAATTTTTGTTGGATCTTCTGTACGTGGATTATCTGATGTTATAATTGTGAAATCAGCAATTTTTCCAGAAATTTCTCCCATTAATGGACGCTTTCCTGAATCTCTGTCTCCTCCACATCCAAATAAACTAATTAATCTTCCTTTTGTATATGATTTAGTAGCAGAAAGAATGTTTTCTAAACTTTCTGGTGAGTGAGCATAGTCAATCATAATTGTTAGACCCTTTGGATTGTCAATTAGTTCACTTCTTCCTGGAACTTTTAAATCTAATAATGCTTCTTTTATTTCTTCAGCTCCACATCCAAGTTTTGTTGTAATAGCAATTGCAGCTAATGCATTGTATACACTAAATCTTCCTGGAATGTCTATTTTTATTCTTTCATTTCTTGTACCAATTTTAACTTTAAAGTCAACCGCTGCATTTGTAATTGTTATATCTTTTGCTAACAAATTGCAGTAATTGTCAATTCCGTATGTTGATATATTCTTTTCTGGTAATAATCTTGGTATTTTAGATGTTTGTAAATCATCAGCATTTACAAAACAAACTTTACACATATCAAATAATTTTAATTTTGATTCAAAATAATCCTTCATATCAGGATGCTCTTTAGGGCTGATATGATCTTCTGAAAAATTAGTAAATACTCCTATATCAAAATCACATCCAGCAACTCTATTTAATTTTAAGCTTTGTGATGAAACTTCCATAATAACTACTTCACATTTGGCTTTAGCCATTTGGCTAAATACTTGTTGTAATTTTGTACTTTCAGGTGTAGTTCTATCGCTATCTTCTAGTTTTTTATCACCAATATATGTTGCAATTGTTCCTACTAATCCCACTTTTTTTCCAGCTTTTTCTAAAATTCTTTTTACCATAAAGCTTGTAGTTGTTTTTCCTTTTGTTCCTGTTATTCCAACAAGTTTGAATTTTCTTGATGGATTATCATAAAAATTGCAAGCGCAAATTGCAAGTGCTAATCTTGTGTCTTGTGATAAAATTATTGTAACTTTATCCATAATTTCTTTTAATAATTTTTTATCCATATCTATACTTGCAAGTACTGCAACGGCACCTTTTTTTATTGCCTCTTTAATATATTCGTGCCCATCAACATCAAAACCTTTTATTGCAACAAACAATCCACCTTTTTTGATGTTTCTTGAATCACTTTCAACATTTGTTATATCTATATTTAAGTCACCTTTAACTTTTAGTCCTTCTAGTCCTGATAATATGTTTTTTAATTCCATAAAAAACCTCCAATTACAATTTTTTTCTATTATATCTCTATTTTTTTATTTTAGCAAGACCAAATTTGAGCAATTTTGAACGTTTACACGTTGTAGTTTTTGCATTAATTTAAGCTTTTTACATTACTTACTCAACAATTACACTACCACCCTCTAAAATTTGAACACCGCATGCTGGAACTTGATTTGAAATAATAGCATCTTCTTCTATATCTTTTTCCATAGAATAATTTCTTAAAGTAATTTCCAATCCTACATCCTGCAGTATTTTTTTTGCCTCTTTATAACTCATTCCAACTACATTTGGTACTTCTACATTCAATTTTGTATCTGTACTTTCTAAATTATCTTGAGAAATTTCAAAATATGGTAATGCTTCTGCTAATATTTTTGATGCCACTGGTGCCGCAACACCGCCTCCACCATGTCCCCCTTCTCCTGTTGGATTATATAGAACAACCAAAACTATTAATTGTGGATTTGAAACCGGAGCAACTCCAACAAATGATGCAACATATTTATTTGTATTTACTCCATCTTCTGAGGTTCCTGTTTTCCCTCCTATTGAATAGCCCTTAACTTGAGCATTTTTTCCAGTTCCTTCACTTACTACACTTTCCATCATACTTAGTACTTTTTTTGAAGTTTCTTCTGAAATGACCTTCTCTTTTTTTACAGGTTCAATATTTTTTACCTCCCCTGTTTTACTATCAACTATCTGCTTTACAACTCTTGGTTTAATATATGTTCCTCCATTTGCGATTGTTGAAACAGCTGTTGCCATTTGTATAGGGGTTATCTCAAATCTTTGGCCAAATGAAATTGTGCCGTAGTTCAACTGGTCCAACCTTATTTTCCGCTAAAAAAATACTTCCCGCTTCTCCTGATAAATCTATTCCTGTTTTACCTAAAAATCCAAATTTATTCAAGTATGAATAATATGTATGAACACCTAACTTTTGTCCAATCGAAATGAAGACTGGGTTACAAGAATTCATTAAAGCCTCTCTTAAACTTTGTGCTCCATGAGGCCTATAATATCTCCAACACTTTATACGTACACCTGCAATTTCAATCGATCCACTACAATTAAATTCCCCTTTATTATCTGTATCAGTTATTCCTTCCTCCAAAGCTGCTGACGCAGTTATAAGTTTAAAAGTAGAACCAGGTTCATAACCATCAGAAATTGCTCTGTTTCTCCACATTTGTTGTAATATATTTGACTTATCCTCTTGTGATAGATTATCCCATTCGTTTTTTGTTTCCTCATCAGTCGGTGTAAATGGTTCATTTAAATTATAATTTGGGAATCCAGCCATTGCCAAAATATCACCGTTATTTGGATTCATAACAATAACGCTTCCACCATCTGTACACTGATTATCTATACATGCTTCCTCTAAGTATTTCTCAGCAACCCCCTGAATCGTTGCATCAATTGTAAGAATTAAATCATCCCCATCAATTCCTGATTCATAATCCTCACCTTCTTTTAAGATTGTATTTCCTTTGGCATCTGTTATTTTTATAATTTTTCCATTTTCTCCTTTTAAAACCTCATCATAAACCGCTTCCAATCCATTTAGTCCTTGATTATCACTCCCACAGAACCCGATAATTTGAGACGCTAAATTATTATAAGGATAGTATCTTTTCGTGTCTTCATCAACGTTAATCCCCGTTAGAATATTATTCTCTTCCATCCACTTCATAAGCTCATCAGCCTGTTCTTTTTCAACCTTTTTAGCAATCGTTTCAATAGAACTTCTTTTAGAAACCTTTTTCAAAGTATTTTCATAATCAACCCCAAAAATATCTGACAAAGCCTTTGCAACCTTTTCTTTATCTTCTCTTTTTATATTAACTGGATTAACAGTAATAGTTCTAACCGTGCTACTCACAGCCAAAACTTTTTTTCCAGTCGCATCATAAATAGTTCCACGTTTTGGATTAATCTTTCTATCTAAAGTATGCTGAACATACGCCATATATTTTAATTTATTACCATCAACAAACTGAATCCAACCTATTCTTCCAACCATCAATGTCATAACAAGAAACACCACCAAAATAGCATTCCTCATACGTTTTTTTCTAGTTAGAATTCCCTTTTTTTCAACCTTACTAAGTTTCAGTTTCTTATTCTTCTTCCTCTTAGCCTTTTTCTTCATTCTTTGAATCTCACTCAAACCTCTACCTCATCTCCCCAAAAAAAACATATAATAACTGTATATAGAGTAGTCGAAATTATTAAATAAAAAATGTTAGCAGACAGCAATATATTGTAGCGAAGTACAGGACGCGCAGTTGGCAAGGTTTGCCAAAAGCCATAAAAGGAACACTCCAAGCTTAAACAACAACCACCACAAAGTTCCTTTTATCTTTTGACAAAGCCGAGCCAGCAAATCCACAAAGCACAATATATTGCTGTCCGCTAACATTTTTTATTTAACAATTTCGACGGCTTCCCTACACTCATTAGATTATATGTTTTCTTCATCCCCCAT
>CAMUZC010000024.1 GCA_947165105.1 uncultured Lachnospiraceae bacterium
TTCGTGTTTCTGGGTATGCAGTTAATTTTGTTAAATTAACTAGAGAGCAACAATTAGATGTTATTCATAGAACTATTCATGAGAGAATTTAATTACTTTTGCAGATAGCCGTCGAAAATTATAATTACAAAAAGCAGAAAATATATTAACACTACGCAGACTTGCTGGCTCGTACTTGTCAAAAGGCAAAAGGAGTTTTTGTTGAGCTAAAAGTTTTAATGCTTTACTCCTTTTGCTTCTTTTGGCAATCTCGACAAACTGCGCGTCTGTGCTCCGTTGTTAATATATTTTCTGCTTTTCATAATTTTATTTTTTGACTACTCTACTGTAATAAATTAGAAAGGAACATATAAATGGAAAATTTAATTGGAAGAATACATTCATTTGAAACACTTGGTGCTGTTGATGGACCGGGAATAAGATTTATTTTATTTATGCAAGGATGCTCTCTAAGGTGTAAATTTTGCCATAATCGTGACACTTGGGACTGCAAAGGTGGAACTGAATACAGTGTTGATGAAATCTTTAATAAAATTGTTAGATATAAAAATTATTTTACTGTATCAAATGGTGGTGTTACTGTAAGTGGAGGCGAACCCTTGCTACAAGCAGATTTCGTATTAGAATTGTTTAAGAAGTTAAAAGAAGAAGGAATCTCTACTGCCATTGATACCTCTGGTATGCTTGATATTACTCCTAAAATTGAGGAATTGATTGATTTAACTGATTTATTTTTAGTAGATATAAAATGTATTAATGATGAGATTTGTAGAGATTTAGTTGGGCGTTCAAACAAAAAAGAATTAGAATTTATTAAATATCTTGATTCAATTGGTAAAGAAATTTGGATTAGACAAGTTATTGTACCAGGTATTACTGATAAAGAAGAAGATTTATATAAATTACGTGATTTTATAAACTCAATTGAGCACATAACTAAAGTTGACCTACTCCCCTACCATGATTTAGGTAAATATAAATGGATTGAACTCGGTGAAGTTTATCCACTTGAAAATATTCGTACTGCAAATAATGATGATGTTGATAGAGTTAAGAAAATATTAGAAAGTTAAGTCCTATAAAAAGCATAAGCCCCCCTATCTGTGTAATTTACACCTTTAGGGGGGAGCCTTTATTTTAGAACTTTCTTTATTTCTTCTAAATTTTCTATTACTGAATTATATCCATATTCAAAACACTTATCTACCTTTTGATAATCCAACAGCCCCACTTTGTCAGTATACACATCTAAAATATAATCACTCATATTCAAACTTTTCTCTGAAATTTTACTTCCCATAATATCAATACATTTCATTGCAACATCCATAAGATTGCTATCTTCTGTTATTTGATCTGAATGAAATTTTACGCTAATCACTTTATCTGCACCTTGTAGCCTAACCTCATCTGCAGGAACATTGTTTAAAACTCCTCCATCCATAAAAGCACACCCACCATGTTTACATGGGCTAAAATATGCTGGAAAACTACTGCTTGCTCTTACCGCTCTTCCAATATTAACATTATCTATATATTCCTTTTCTTTATATTTTTTATCAGTTATATTGTTTGTAAACACATACTCCTTTCCACTCACCATATCAACTGTTGGAATAACAATTGGAATTTTAATATCATTTATATTCTCTATTCCTCTTCTTTTAGCTAATTTGTTACACACCTCTTCCATCTTTTCACCATTATTCAATCCTGATAAACTTATTTTTTTATTAAAAATACTTGTATGAATACCCGATAATATTGGTTTTGCATTTGCTCTTGATATTATCCTACCATACCTTTTGCACAAAATAAAAATATGATAAGGCGAATATCCCATAGCATACATAGCAGCCACAATACTTCCACAACTCGTTCCACCTATAATATCAGGCTTGATACCATTTTCTTCTAAAGCCTGCAACACCCCTGCATGCGCTATTCCTCGTATTCCTCCACCAGACAAAGCTATACCTAATTTCATATAAAACCATCTCCACACTTTTTTTACTAAAGTATGTACACTTTTTCATTTTTATATACTTCTAATAATTTATTAATAAATATATATCTTATTATTGTAGAGTAGTTCAAAAGTCAAAGATTGTAATTAAGAAAAATATATTTAAACGGAGTACAAGGCGCGCAGTTTGGCACGTTTTAGTATAATAGATAAAAGGAGTAATAACATGTAAACCATCAATACAACCAAGCTCCTTTTATCTTATACTAAAACCGGCCAGTAAGCCTACGCAGTTAAATATATTTTTCTTAATTACAATCTTTGACTTTTGAACGGCTTCCCGCAAATACGAACAAAAAAAGATATTAGAAACTCTAATATCTTTTTCATAACTATAATTAGTCTTGAGTATAAGGTAAAAGTGCGATTTGTCTACATCTTTTAACTGCTAAAGTTATATCTCTTTGATGTTTAGCACAAGCACCTGTAGCTCTTCTAGGTAATATTTTACCTCTTTCATTGATAAATTTCTTTAATTGATCTGGATTTTTGTAATCTAGAACTAAGTTTTTATCTTTGCATAATGGACATACTTTCTTTCTCTTTTTGAATTTAGGATTGAAATCGTCATCATTATTTCTATTATTTCTTCTATTATTTTTCTTATCTGCCATTGTATTTCCCCCCTATCTATATATTGATATATATAATTAGTTGTCTCAAACTAATTACGATGATAAGTATATGTAATAACTTATCTTATTTTAAAAATTAAAATGGTAGGTCATCTCCTGAAGATATTTCAAAATCAGAACCTGCGCTTGTAGATGGCATTGTTCCAAATGTAGCATCAAAGCTTCCACCCATATCTCCATCTCTTTTGCTATCTGCAAAATATGCTTCTTCTGCAACAACTTCTGTTACATAATGTTTTTGACCTTGTTCATCATCCCAAGTTCTTGTTTGTAATCTTCCAATTACACCAACTTGTTGACCTTTCTTAAAATACTTGCTACAAAATTCTCCAGTTTTGCTCCAAGCTACTACATTGAAGAAATCTGCTTGTCTTTCTTCACCTGGACGAGCAAATCTTCTATTTACTGCTAGAGAAAAAGATGCAACTAATGTGTTATTAGTTTGTGTGTATCTAACTTCTGGATCTCTTGTTAATCTTCCCATTAATATTACTTTATTCATAATTCCACCATTCCTTTCAAAAAAGGCCCCATTTTATATTTATTTGTTTTGTTCTAAAATTTACAATTAAGCATCTTGTTTAATTGTCATGAATTTAATAACTTCATCAGTTATTCTGTAATTTCTTTCAAGTTCAGCGATTAAGTCTGTGTTAGCTTCGAAATAGAATACTACATAAAATCCTTCAGCATTTTTCTTAACTTCATAAGCTAATTTTCTTTTACCTAATTCGTCAACTTTTTCTACTTTACCATCATTGTTAATCAAATCTGTGAATCTAGAAATTAAAGCTTTCATTCCTTCTTCATCAACATTTGGATTAATAATGATAACACTTTCGTATTTACTCATTATATTCACCTCCTTATGGATAATAAAACCTACATTTAAAATGTAAGTAAGGAAAAAAATAGAATAGTTCTATTTTTCAATAGTGCTATTCTATCACATTTTTATTAATTTAGCAATAGTTTTTTCAGATTTTTATACTAGAATTAAACAATTACTTTATTCTTAATCAAATAATTTTTAAATTTATCGAACGGTCCATCAACACAACTAGTCAATTCAACATAAATTTTATCTTCCTCTGGAAATGAATGAATTGCAAAATGACTTTCAGAAAGTAACCATAGTCCTGTATATCCATAAGGCTTGAAAAAATGCTCACATTTATTCAATACATGAAATCCCGAATTCACAAGTTCCCTTTCGATTTCTACTATTAATTTATTTTCATCTTCATATTTTATCCAAGCACTAAAATTATTCATATATGCTTTCATTTACAATTCATCTCCCTTCGTTTTATTTTTATAATATAACTTCTATAAATACTTACCAATTCTCAACTTCATAATTATAATACTCTATCAAGCTTGGTTTAAACATATCATTTACCTCAACCTGATTCAAATCAAATTGTTCATCAGCCCCAAATATAAATAGGCTTCCTATATTCTCGTTAGTTAAATACTTAGTAGGAACATTCAAATCCTGCATTTTTCTTTCACCATTAAACATTAAATTAAATCCCCATTCTCCAAATGTTGGAACTTGCAAATGATATGGAATTACATTTTCAAACTGAGTTTTAGCAGTTTTATTAATACACCAAAATGATTTTTTTGCATAATAAGGACTTGTTGATTGTGTAACTGCAACACCCGTTTCTGTAAGGTTTGCCTTTATATAATTATAAAAAACATTTGTATATAGTTTATTTAATGTTTCATTATTTGGATCTGGTAAATCTATTATAATAACATCAAATTTATCATTATTTTCAAGAACATACTTATACGCATCTTCATTTATTATTTTTAATTTCTCGTTTTTTAATGAATTGTTATTTAATCTTTTTATTTCTTCGTTTTCACTGCACAACTTAGTCATTTCGGGATCAATATCAACTAAAACAATCTCTTTTACATCATCATATTTTAAAACTTCTCGTACTGCTAATCCATCTCCACCTCCTAAAATAAGGACTCTATCATGTTTTGGAGAATATAAAAATGGAACATGCACTAATGCTTCATGATATCTGTATTCATCAACAGAACTAAATTGTAAGTTTCCATCAATAAATAACCTTAAATCATCTTTATGTTTTGTAATTACTAGTTTTTGATACATTGTTTGTTTAGATAAAATTATATCATCTCTATACAATCCACCTTCAATAGATTTAGTAATTTTGTCTCCTGATAAAAGTGAAACAATTATTATTGCTAAAACTCCTAATACCAGTATTTGTATTTTGTTTGCTTTTTTTATATACTTCTTATATTTTAATAATATTATTAATGATACTAAAATATTAATTGTTCCTATACATAAAGCTGTTGTAATAAAGCCTAATTTAGGAAATAAAAATAGTGGAAATGCAAGAGAACCTACTAGTCCACCTATATAATCAAAAGTAAAAATATTTGCTAAATTAACCCTAATATTACTATTATTTTCTTCAATAATTCGTGTTAAAATAGGTATTTCAAGTCCTACTAAAATACCTATTCCTATAATTAACAAATACATTATCAAATAATAAATATTAGTATAGATATTGCTTAAAAATAATACAAGAGTAGAGAAACCTCCCAACACTCCTGTTAATAGTTCAACAAATATAAATTTGTTAAATAAATTATTTCTAATTTTTTTAGATAAATATGAGCCAATACCCATTGCGCTCATATATAATCCTATTGTTATTGAATACTGTTTTACACTATCTCCATTTAAATATGTGCTCATACTACTTATGATTAGCTCATAAATTATGGAACATATTGAAATAAGTAATGTTGTTACTAAAAGCAATCTTCCATCAAATTCTTTTTTTCTAAGTTTGGTTTCATTTACATTTGCATTAGATTCATCCATTTTATAAAACCCCACTCAATACAATAGCCATTGCTATAAAATATCCTGCAACCATAATTCCTGCCGCTTTATTATGATTATCTATTTCTTCATTTAAATTATAATGTTTATTTTTTGATAAAACCTTATATCCTATAACAAAGAATACTAATCCAATTAATAAAAATACAACTATTTCAATAATCTTAAATAATATGTCATTCATATAAATTTCTCCTCTCAAACTCTTTTATTTAATAACTGTTCTTATAATAATAGCAACTGCAATATATATACCAGCCATCATAAAACCAGCTGCTGGATTTTTTTCCTTAATTTCTTTTGGGAAATCATATGGTACAAATAAATCTATTATAAATGTACATATCATCATACAAAATAGACCAAATGCTCCATAAACTAAAGTTTCTAAAACTTGACTCCATAAATTTTGAAAATTTTCCATAATCTTTTTCTCCTTTTTTATTTTATTTACCTGAACTCGTTCCTCCACCAGATGATTTTCTAGCATTTATACTCTGCTGTCTGGCTGAACTTAAATAACTATTATAACTGCTATTTGTTGAATTTGTTGTGTATGTTCTATAAAAGCCTCTTGTATGAAATCTAGAACGATATGCATTCGTTCCTTCTGTAACATATTTCTTTTTAGAAACTTGAACATATGTTACGTTATCTTCTGATTTATATACATATGCATATTCAGACTTTGTAAAAATTCCTATTCCTTCATCATCACTTGCATCTGTAACTTTCTTTATTGCTTCTGGTGCACCATCAATTATTTTTTTAACCGCCTCATCAATACTTAAATCTGTTTTATATACTTTTGCCTTTTGATTGTTTTCATTATTTGTAACTGACGTAACATATGAAAAATCTGTACTTTTTTCTAAAAACTTTGATAATGCATTTCTATCTGCAAAAAATGAACTTAGTACTCCAATAAAAATTGGAACAACGATAAATACTAAACTCAGAACTGCAACAATAATCGAATCTTTTTTTTCAGATGAATTTACCTTTACAGTTCTCACTTCATTTGTAATTTCAATATCTGAATCAACAACATAGTTTCCTATACTTTTTTCAACTTCTCCGCTCCAATTTTCAAATGAAATTAATGACTTTTTATCATCACTTATATATTCACTAAAATCAACCTTTTCGTTTCTGTCTACATCAACAGCTCCAAAATATGATTTTACTCTAGCTGTTCCTTTTTCAAATAAACTGTAATTCTTATTTTGATAATTAAAATCCATTGAAGATTTTACAGGAATATTAAATTTTTCCTCATAAATTGAGTATTGTTTTTTACCTTCATCTTCTTCAATGCTCAACCACCTAATTTTTCCTGAATCACTTTTTATTTTATATTCCTGCCACACCCATGAATCTTCTTGAAATTCAATCATTCCAATAACTACATACGTTTCATTCTTAATTTTAATAACTTGACCCTTTTTTAATTTTTCCACCAAATTTTAACACCTCGTATTATAATCTAAAATTATCTTCCTCTATTTTTTTAACTTTTATTTTACTTTTATCCACATATTTACCACAACTGACCTCTGTCATATCTTGCCATTTTTCTATAGTTAATAACTTATCATTGTGTCTATATTCAAAATACTCCACATTCTCTTTTAAGCCAACATCTGTATATCCATAATATGTTTCAATTTTAGCATTTCCTTTTTGAAACAATTCATATTCCTCACCTTCAAAAGACACCTGAATTTGTGGGTATATTACTAAATTCGTCATTTTATGTAATGCATATTTTCCAATAGGTTCCACATCTAAATAAAATGTTTCTAAACTTTGTTTTTCTTGTAAAACATATTCTAACCAATATGATGATCCTTCTATAAACTTAAGCATTGCCTTAATTATATATGTATTTTTTTCAATTATAATTTCTTGATTATATTCTAGATTTAATAAATCTTTCATATTAAGCACTCCTATTTTTTCTTGTTTTTTGGAACTAATAAATCAATCTTGTTTCTATGATTTTCAATAATTGCATGATTTACTTTACCACCAAATTCTCCATCAAGAGTCCAATCAACACTTTTATCGAAATCAATTTGTAAGTGTTTTGTTTTTAAATAATATATATTTTTTTGATCATATTTTTTTCTTAATATTGATGCGAAAATCTTAAGCAATCCAATAAAATTCTTAGGTTTTTTAACCAAAACTAATTCAAACTTTCCATCATTCACCTTAAATTCATTTTTCTTAAACCATTTAAAGCTTCCTATAGAAATTGAATTTGTCACAGCACCATAAATAAATTCGTCTTTAATTATTTCATTATCTGTAACTATAGAAACCTGATATGAATTCATTTTTTTTAATTCATGAATTCCTTTTTTGTAATAAGCCAATTTTCCATATTTGTTCTTTTCTTTTTGATCAGTTGAATATGAAACATTTGTACATGTTCCAAAGGCAGCCACGTAATAGAAGAATCTATCATTAAAACTACCTATATCAGTTCCTATTTCTCTATATTTAGACAATTTTCGAGATAATTTATAATGACTTCTTGGTACCTTTACAGTTTTTGCAAAATCATTAGTTGTACCAAAAGGAATAAACGTAACATCAATCTTCTTATGACACTTTATAATTCCATTAATAACCTCATTTAAAGTACCATCTCCACCACATACTACAACAGCATCAATATATCTGATGTAATTTTCAATAATCTGTTCCCCATTATTTGTTTTAGAAGTATATATTACTTCTAATTCATAACCTTGCTTTTCCAAATTGTCGCAAATTTGTGGTACATATTTACTTACATTTCCCTTTCCTGAACAAGGGTTAACTATTAATAATATTTCCTTTTTCATATCTCTCTCCATTTCAGTTCACATTATATCATCTATCGACAAAAATTGCTACATTTTTTACAAATTTTACACTTTGTAGAGAAGGTCAAAAGTCTACTTCAATACTGTTGACCGGCTAAAATACTGTCACAAAATGTCGAATTTCACATACTATATATTAAGCATGTATATATGCAATATTTTTGAAAGGATGATACAAATGGAATTTGAAAAAGATAAATACCCTGTAATTGACGTTCAAGGAGTTATTTCTTCAGGAAAACAATTTGATATTGATATAACTTTACCAGAAGATAATCGTTCTGTTATCTATGGAATTATAAAAGATGCTTATGATGAACCAGTTATAGATGCTGTTGTTAAATTGATTGAAGTTGAAAGAGATTGTGGCAAAGAAGAAAGAAAGCCTGTAACTCATACTTTTACAGATAAAGATGGAGAATTTGTTTTTGGACCTTTATGCGCTAATAAATTTTATGAAGTCCAAGTTTGGGCTAATGATGTAAAACACAGAAAAATTTGTACAACTTGCCCTCATAAAGGAAAATGTTTAAAAGGTGTTAAAATAGATTGTGATAAAAAAGAATGTTTTCCAGATCATGAAAAAGATGAGAAAGATTGCTAATTTTTCATTTTTGTTAATATAAAAAAGCTGGCGGTTCAATTTATGGTGAATACTTACCTAATAAAACCGCCATCTATTTTACTTTTAAAATCCCATTTTGTGCATCATTTTCTTTCCTTGCTTCATCATTTTTTTCTTATTAAATCCCATTGTTTCACCATATATCATTACTAAACCAGCAGAAACCATTCCACCAATTAACATACCTTTAACTAATTTCATTTCTACATACCTCCTTATCTTTTGTCAATTTTATTATTTGTATTTTTTTCTTTTATATACAGCTTGTAAAAACTGTAAATTTCATGAACTGCAATACATAACAAGAAAAATCCAAATAATTTCCTTAAATTTCCAACATTAATTCCATTCGCCAAAATTGATCCAAAAATCGCACCAATCACGCCCCCAAAAATTAGATTAATTCCAATCTTTAATTCAATATTTTTCTCTCTCAAATTTAAAATAATGGCAGTAACCGCTGTCGGAACAAAAAACAACAAATTAGTTGCCTGAGCTACACGCTGAGTGACCTCCAACCCTAATGTCAATAACAAAATAAGCACCGTTCCGCCACCAAGACCAATAGCAGTAATCATACCAGAAATCATCCCTATCAAAACCTCAACCAAATCCGATTTTCCTCCGTTTCAGCTTTCTATAAATAACTATCTCATAATCATAGAAATTCCAGCATACACTAAAAATACAATAAATCCACTCTTCAAAAACTTATTGGAAACTTTTCTAAGAATTCTTGTCCCAATAAAACTACCAACTATTCCTCCTAAAGCACATTTTAATCCTAAAGAAAAATCAAACGATTTATCTCTATAATAAAAAAAAGCTGCCACAATAACCATTGGTAAAATTGCAAAAACAGTAGTTGCTCTCGCTTTCTTCTCGTCCATTTTCAAAAAATAAATTAGCGCTGGCAATACTACCATCCCACCACCAGTGGAAAAAAAGCCTGTAATAAAACCAGCACAAAATCCAACTATAGAATTTTTTAACATTTTCATTACACATCTACCTATAAAATATTAATCCTTATCTTAGTATGTGCAACTTTACTAAACTTTAACCAATTATTCTAGTAATACTGTCAATTAGAAACTTAACCTCATCAATTTTATTTTCTTCACCAAAAGTTATTCTTAGCGATCCTCCGAATGTGTTCCTTATCAAGTCCTATTGCAGTTAAAACATGTGATGGTTCTGACGAACCAGAACTACAAGCAGAACCTGCAGATGCACAAATGCCAAAGCTATCTAATTTCAGTAATAGCTCCTCACCATCTATTCCAGGAAATGATATATTAACATTTCCTGGAAGCCTGTTTTTTAAATCTCCATTAATTTTAACATTATCATATCTACTTGTTATTTCTCTTATAAAATAATTTCTCATTTTTAACAATTTACTATTATAATTTTCTAAATTATAATCTGCCAATTCAATAGCTTTTCCTAATCCGACAATTCCTGCTACATTTTCAGTACCAGCTCTCTTATCTCTTTCCTGATGTCCTCCATCTTGAATTTTCTGAAACTCAACACCACTTCTAGCATACAACGCTCCCACACCCTTTGGCCCGTAAAACTTATGTGCAGACATTGACAACAAATCTATTCCCAACTCTTGCACATTTATCTTCACATTTCCCACAGCTTGAACACAATCTGTGTGAAATAAAATATTCGCACTTTTTGCTATTTTAGAAATTTCTTTTATTGGCTGAATTGTACCTATTTCATTATTTGCAAACATTATTGTAATTAAAATTGTTTCATCTCTGATAGAATTTTCTAATTCATCTAAATTAATAAATCCGGTTTTCATTTACATTCAAATAAGTAATCTCAAATCCTTCTTTTTCCAATGTTCTACATGTATTTAAAACAGCAGGATGCTCTATTTTACTTGTAATAATATGATTTCCTTTGTCTTTGTTCGCATATGCTACACCCTTAATCGCTAAATTATCAGACTCACTACCACAAGAAGTAAAATAAATTTCCTTTTCTGTACACCCTATTGCTTTTGCAACTCTTGTTCTTGCTGTATCTAATGCTTTTTTACTACGTCGCCCTATCGAGTATATTGAAGATGCATTTCCATAATTATTAGAAAAATATGGCAACATCTCTTTTAAAACCTCATCTTTAACAGGAGTCGTTGCTGCATGATCAAAATATAACAAATCCATTATTATCCTTCCTTGAATTATATATTTAGGCTTTTTGGCTTTGCCTATGAACCCATTTTCCTTTAATATTTTTATTATTTTTAATATTAATTTTTTTATTCATTTAAAATTTTGTTTATTTTATAATATTTCTAAATTTAAATTTGGTTACAAAATGAATATAAAAAAGAGGAGTACAATTTGTACTCCCCCTTTTTTAGCTAAACTATATAACATTTATAGTTATAGAGCTTATACTGTTTCTTTATGCTTTCCGCCTGTGGCTGCGTAAAGAATTTCTTTCCTACAATTACAATATCGTAATTCGTACCCGAACCAATCTGTATAGCTCCTTTTTCTATTACAACATAGTCCTGAGCTGACATAGAACCATTCCAGTTCCATTTAAACTTGCTTATAAGCTCCATTGCATTTTTCTCATGACCTAAGCCGTTATTAGAATAAAACTTTCTGCCTACAACAAATCCTGTTTTTCCGCGCAAATTCATATCGTCATCTTCCTTTTCAGTAAAATCTTGTTCAAATGTGTCTAATTTTTTCATTACTTCATCCATAACAGCTTTATACTGTGGATTAATATTCCATGAATTTTTAATAGAAAACTTTTCCTGCACATATTTAGATTTTAAACTAAGTAAGACAGGGTTATCATTATCTTCCGCAATCTTGAAGCAAGCTACTCCATTATATCCTGCAACAATTGCACAGCCAGCAACTATTAAAAACTCATCTGCTAGATAATCGTTTTGTGAATCTAGTAATTCATATAATTCTGGATACCGCTCACAAAAAAGTTTTGCGTTTTTTGCATGACCGCTTCCGGTGTTAGATAAGAATTTACCATTTGGTAAATATATACCCGGTGCCGTAATAATCATTACATGCCCTCCTTTTATTAAGATTTATAAATTATAACACATTTTCTTATTTATGTCAACATAGCGCTGATTCTTAAACCATGTATTAAAAAGCGGTTGTACCACATTAACTATTTAATGTGATACAACCGCTTCTAGCATTGATATAACATCTATGTACTTTTAGGTATTTGCGTCAGCCCAACGAAGCATTTTTATGCTTCTGTATGTTTCTAATATTTGAGAATACTTATCATACTCATCTTCCCAAATTTGAGTTGGAACTTTATCAAAAATTTTAAACATTTTTTCTGCTTCCATCAAGAAAATAACTTGTTCTTGTGGAGACATTTTTTCATATCTTTTTGAAAACTTATATAAAACCTCCAAATCTTGTATAGATTTAATAAATGTCCAGAAATCTTTAACATTCATACCATACATTTTGATTTGAAGTATTGTGTATCCTACTAAAGCTGCAATAATAAGTAATAAAATATATATAATTGTTAATATTACCATAATTACCACCTTCTTATATCGTATACTTAATTATACCATATTTTTCAGGTTTTGGCAAATATATGTTCTTATTTATTGCATTTTGAAGTTAAAATTTAAAATAAATTAACAATAGCCTGTGCATCAATTTCAAATTTTTTCATTAATTCAGTAGCACTTCCAGACTTTCCAAAAGAATCTTTAACACCTAATCTAATAACTTTGCAAGGATACTCTTCAGCTAAAACCTCACAAATAGCACTACCTAATCCTCCTATAATACTATGGTCTTCAACTGTAATAATTTTCTTAGTTTCTTTTGCACATCTAACAATTGTTTCTCTATCAATTGGTTTAATAGTGTGAATATCAACAACTCTTACATTAATTCCTTTTTCATATAAAATTTCTTTAGCTTTTAAAGCTTCTGCAACACATACACCTGTTGCAAAAATTGTAGCATCTTCACCATCACCAATTTGTTTTGCTTTTCCAATTTCAAATTTTTCATTTTCATCATATATAATTGGAGTTGCCACTCTTGACAATCTAACATAACATGGTCCATCAATCTTACTAATTTCATTAATTAAAAATTTTGTTTCAACATCATCACTAGGAGAAAACACTTTTAAATTTGGCAAAGTTCTCATCATTGCTAAATCTTCAAGCATTTGATGTGTAGCACCATCTTCACCAACAGTAAGACCAGCATGAGTTGCACATATTTTTACATTCAAGTTTGGATAACAAATACTGTTTCTAATTTGATCATAAGCTCTCCCTGCTGCGAATACAGCAAATGTACTTGCAAACGGTACTTTACCACATGTTGCAAATCCTGCTGCTGTACCAATCATATCTTGTTCCGCAATTCCAATATCAAAAAATCTATCTGGAAATTCTTTTGCAAACAATTCAGTTTTTGTTGCTGAAGATAAATCTGCATCTAACACAACAATATTTTTATTTTCTTTTCCAAGCTCTTTTAAAGCTTCTCCATAACTTTGGCGTGTTGCAATTTTTTTATCTATATTCATATTTAATCTTCCTTTCCTTTTAACTCATCCATAGCTAAATTAAATTGCTCTTCATTAGGTGCCTTTCCATGCCAGCATGCTTGACCTTCCATAAATGAAACTCCTTTTCCTTTTACAGTTTTAGCAATAATTGCAGTAGGCATACCCTTTGTCATTTTAGCTCTGTCAAAGCTATCAATTAATTGTTCAATATTATTTCCATCCACAGGAATTACTTTAAAACCAAAGCTTTCAAATTTTTCCTCTATTTTATTAAGTCCTTTAACATCTTGAATATTTCCATCAATTTGCAAATTATTATTATCTACTATAACACATAAGTTATCTAGTTTATATTTTGATGCTGTCATTGCTGCTTCCCAAACTTGTCCTTCTTCTATTTCTCCATCACCAAGCAAGCAATATACTCTATACCCCATGCTATCCATTTTTGAAGATAAAGCCATACCATTTGCAACAGATAAACCTTGTCCTAATGATCCACTTGTCATATCAACACCTGGAACCTTATTCATATCTGGATGTCCTTGTAAATTTGATCCTAGTTTTCTAAAAGTCTCTAAATCTTTTTCATCAAAATATCCTCTTTTAGCCAAAGTAGCATATAAAGCAGGAGAGCAATGTCCTTTTGATAACACAAATCTATCTCTTCCTTCTGCTTTTGGTTCTTTTGGATTTATGTTCATTTGATTAAAATATAAGACAGTTAATATATCTGCACAAGACAAAGAGCCACCTGGATGACCTGACTGTGCACTATAAACTGCCTTTAAAATATCTATTCTAATATCATTTGCAATTTTTGATAATTCATTAACATCAGTAATTTTCATAAATTTTCCGTCCTTTCCTTTTGTTTTTCTATGGTTATTTTATACTTAATATCTTGTTTTGGCAATATATTTTTTCTTTTTTAAAACAGGCAAAGAATTATTTATAATATAAATTCATAAATGTTGTTTTTTTTGCAAATTTATAGTATAATAAATAAAGATTGTCGTTATTAAAGACATATCCATATTATATGGGGGTGTAACTGGTTTCGACAGTTGTTTAGAAGTATAAATAGCGAGTAGTGGATTCTCGTTGGCCACTTAAATAAACGAGAAAATAAATATAAACGCTGATAATACAGAATTAGCATACGCTGCCTAAGTTGCAGTGTCGTCTTCTAATGGCTTCCCACGGCTATTAACAAGGCGTCGATAATGTGGGAAACGAACCTATTTCTTGCTATGGAAATAGTGGGTATTTTATAGCTACCTTAATTTATCGTTTGTTTGTTAATGGTATTTTGAGGAAAATTTAATAACAAACTGCACTCGGAGAAGTTTATATGGAAGAGCAATTGGACAGGAGTTCGACTCTCCTCACCTCCACCAAAATAAAAATTTATTTTTTTCTTAATTTTGTCTTGCACTAATTACATAAATATGATAATATAACAAATGTCAATATATAGGGGTATAGTGTTAATGGTAGCACATCGGTCTCCAAAACCGCCTGTGAGGGTTCGAGTCCTTCTACCCCTGCCAGACTAAATGCCTTGCAGTGTAATAATTGTAAGGTTTTTTTTATACAGTTTTATAAAAAATTTAATTATAACAAAGGATGGTATTTTTATGGAAAAAATAAAGAATCTAATAAATACACTAATTAAAAAATTTATGACTAAGGAAGTTATTTTTTATGCAATATTTGGAGTTCTTACAACTGTTGTCAATGTTGCAACATTTTACGTTTTAACAACATTTTGTCATTTAGAAGAAAATATTTCAAATGTTATAGCAATTATTTTAGCAGTTATATTTGCTTATATTACAAACAGAAAACTAGTTTTTAACTCACAAGCTTCAACAGCTAAAGATATAATATTAGAAATATTTAAATTCTTTGCAGCACGTTTCTTTACTATGCTTGTAGAATTTTTTGGATTCATGTTGTTATTCAACGTATTACATATTCCTAATATGATTAGCAAATTAACTATTACAATTTTAGTAATTATTTTAAACTTTTTCTTAAGTAAATTTTTCGCTTTTAAAAATAAATAAAATTAAATATTTAAAGGTGAGGATTTGCCCTCACCTTTTTATTTCTAACTATATTTTATAATCTTATTTTCTACTTAACATTAATAATTCTCTAAATTTCATTTAATTTATAATCTATTTAATTTTCAATATCAATTCAAAAGGAGCGTTTAAATCATGACAAAAAATTTTTTTAATATTATCAAAATTTATCTATCACTTATTTTATTTTTGACTCTATTTATATCAATTTTTTTCATTCCATTTTACAATAATACCAACATTCCCCCAACTCCATCAAATGATACGCAAATCAGCAAAGTAATTTCACCTACAAGTGGTTTATGCTGGCCTCTCCCACGGTTATACAAGAATAAGTTCCCCATTTGGCTACAGAGGTGCTCCAACTGCCGGTGCAACAAACTTTCACGGCGGAATTGATTTACCAGCACCACCCGGAACAAATATTATATCTGCAATTTCAGGTAAGGTAACGTATACAGGGTTTATGGGAAGTGGCGGATGTACAGTTGTCGTTCAAAATGAACAATACACAGTCGTATTTCATCACATAAATCCAAATTATTTAGTTTCACCAGGTGACCATGTTTCACAAGGACAAATTATAGCTCAAGTTGGTCCAAAAAATGTATATGGATATAGTAACAATCCTTACAAAGACGCCAATCGGGAACCCCACAAACGGAGCGACGACAGGCCCACACTTACATTTTACAGTAAAAATAGGATCGAAATACATCGACCCTATGTCACTATTCTAATTTATATCATCATTCTTACGATAATTTTTTAAATTTACATATCTTCATCTTCACCATCTTGATCTTCGAATCCAAACTCTTCACCAAACTCATCAAAAAATCCATCGCCACATCTTGACTTACAACTTGAACAATGTCCTGAACAAGGATTTACTTCTTCCCCACCATTCCAATCAAGTTCAATAGTATTTTGACACTCTGGACATTTAATTTCATTCTTAGACTCAACGTCAGCAACAAATTCAGTATTACAATATGGGCAAATAATTTCAAATTCAAACCCATCATCATACATATCGTTTTCAATTCCTGTTACAGATGACTCAATTTTACTAACTTTTGCTTCAATTAGATTTTGCTTTTTCTCTATATTATCAATCTTATTTTTAATGACATCAGCAAGCTCATCAATTACACTAAGGTGCAACATAGAAACCTCTGTAATTTTTTTATTAACATATTCTAATTGTTTTTCATCAGTTATATTCTTTTCAATATCTTTAATTATTTCTTGAAACTTTTTACTAAAATCTGTCATAATCTTTCCTTTCTAAAATAAGCTTATATTATTTTATGCATTTATATACATAATAATATAAGCTTATTTCATATTATTCTTTGATTAAATTTCGTTTATTATAACTTTTAGCTATATTAATTCTACAAGAATTATTAGTTAACTCTTTCCATATAATCACCAGTTCTTGTATCGATTTTAACGATATCACCGATGTTAACAAATAATGGAACTAATATTTCTAATCCGTTTTCTAATTTAGCTGGTTTTCCAGATGTTGTTGTTGTGTTTCCAGCGAATCCTGGTTCTGTATATGTTACTTCTAATTCAACGAACATAGGTGGTTCAACTGCAAATACATTTCCTTTGAATGATAATATTTTAACATTCATATTTTCTTTAATGTATTTTAAAGCATCTCCTAATTGTTCTTTGTTTAAAGGCATTTGTTCATATGTTTCATTATCCATGAAATAGTATAAATCTTCATCATTATATAAGTATTGCATTTCTTTTTTCTCTATTTCTGCTCCTGGATATTTTTCAGATGGGTTGAATGTTTTTTCAATAACTGCCCCACTGATTACATTTTTTAATTTTGTTCTAACAAATGCTGAACCCTTTCCTGGTTTAACGTGTTGAAATTCAACAACTTTGAATACGTTTCCGTCCATTTCAAATGTTGTTCCATTTCTAAAATCTCCTGCCATATATACTTCTGCCATTGGTATTTCCCCTTTCAAATTTAATTTTCACTATTCATATTTCTATATAATACCATATGTTTCCAAAAAAAGCAAGTCTTTTTACGAATTTACCAATTTCAACCTCCCATATTCTGATTAGCAAAAGGCGTAGAATCACATAATGATGGGCTGATATATATTACTTTAAAAATGTGGCTTAAGTGGGGACCGGCTAGCTACAGAGAGTTATAATTCCCCAGACCACATAAAAAATCATTTTATACTCA
>CAMUZC010000025.1 GCA_947165105.1 uncultured Lachnospiraceae bacterium
ATATTTAATATTTAACAAGGGGGATTAATATTATGCTAAAAATAGGATTGTTACTTGGAGTTGTAGGGCATATTTTATGTGGCATTTGTGATTGTTTGTTAAGTTATTCACCTAATGGAAAATTAGATTTAAAAGGCGGACTAAAAAATTCTAATAGAATGTATGAAGTATTTGAAGGTATGCCTATAAAATGGCCATTAATTTCAATTATATTAGGAGTATATTCTATTACAATATTTGGATTTGGGTATATAGAGCTTAGTAAGTGGATGTTACAGTTTTCGAATATAGCGTCAATTATTATGTATATATCAGCTATAATATTTCTTATTTCTATAGTGGTTCATCATATAATTTGTGGTTTAGTAGAGTGGTTTTATATTAGATTAGGAAGAACTGAGGAAGTAAGAGAAGCTGTTTTGGAATTTCAGAAAAAAACTATTGTAACAATGATAATTGGTTATTTAGGATTAGCAATCTATCTTATTACATTGTTTATACTAGTGGTATCTAGAAATACTTATCTTCCTCAGTGGGCTTGTTTATTTAATACATTAGCAATTATGGTATTTTTATTACCTATAAAACTACCAGCCAAAGGAAATATTGCTGGTGCAATTATGTTTTTAGGATTGATGTTTTTTATATAATATTCAAAAAGGGCGGTGTATTTTGGATATTTGATTTTTGGTTAATATTACAATAAATCGTAAAGAAAGAGTAAAAAATTTTATTGCAAATTTTTACTCTTTTTATATAATTGAATCATAAAACAAATAGTAAATTACATTTGAAAAAAATAAATAATGAAGTAAATATCAAATAAATTCGTTTGATGCAATTAGAAAAAAATCTATAAATTAAGAAAAAATCAGCAAAAACACTTGACTTTTTATAAAAAATAGTGTAAAGTAGAATAGCATTACAAAACGAAGGGATAAAAATATGGAAAAAAACGTAGAAATAAGTGTTCTTTGCCAAATATATGGAAAGTCATTAACTGAAAAACAATTTGAAATCATAAATGACTATTATAATAATGATTTATCTCTTTCAGAAATAGCTGAAAATAATGGAATAACTAGGCAGGCAGTCAGGGATATCATTAAAAAAAGCGAAAACAAATTGTATGAGTTAGAAGAAAATATTTCATTAATGAAAAAAATAATGAATGAAAAAAACATTATTAGTAAAATAGAAAAAGAATTAGATGAAATAGAAAAATTAACAAATTCAAACTCACAATCAAACGAAAAAATAATTCAAAAAATAGAGAATATAAAGAAACAATTAGAAAAAATATAAAACTGTATGCATACAGAAGGAGGAATCCACATGGCATTTGAAGGTTTGTCATCTAAATTACAAGATTTTACAAGAAAATTAAAAGGAAAATCAAGAATTACAGAATCAGACTTAAAGGAAATGTTAAGAGAAGTTAAACTTGCATTACTTGAGGCTGATGTTAACTATAAAATTGTAAAAGAATTTACAGCAACAATACAAGAAAAAGCTTTAGGTCAAGATGTTTTAAAATCATTAACACCTGGACAACAAGTTATCAAAATTGTTAAAGATGAATTAGTAGAATTATTAGGTGGAACAGATAGTAAGGTTAACTTTACTCCAAATCCTCCAACAGTAATTATGTTAGTTGGTCTACAAGGTTCTGGTAAGACAACAACAGCTGGTAAATTGGCAAACTTATTTAGAAAACAAGGTAAAAAGCCATTACTAGTTGCATGTGATGTGTACAGACCTGCTGCTATAAAACAATTACAAGTTGTAGGAAGCCAATTAAACATTCCTGTATATAGTAATGAAAATACAAAGGATGTTGTTAGAATTGCCAAAGAAGCTTATAACACAGCAATTAGTAAGTTAAATGATGTAATAATTCTAGATACTGCAGGACGTCTTCATGTTGATGAAGAATTAATGCAAGAATTGAAAAACTTAAAAGCTAGTGCAAAACCACATGAAATCCTATTAGTAGTAGATTCAATGACAGGTCAAGATGCTGTAAATGTTGCAACAACTTTCAACGAAAATGTTGGAATTGATGGTGTTGTACTTACAAAATTAGATGGTGACACACGTGGTGGTGCCGCATTATCAGTAAAGAAAGTTACAGGAAGACCAATTAAATTTGCTGCAACAGGTGAAAAATTAAGTGATATTGAAGAATTCCATCCAGATAGAATGGCATCAAGAATTTTAGGAATGGGTGATGTTCTTTCAATAATAGAAAAAGCTGAAGAATCATTTGATATAGAAGAAGCAGAAAAATTAGAAAAACAATTACGTAAAGGTGAGTTTGATTTAAATGATTATTTGGCACAGTTAAAGCAAATTAAGAAAATGGGTTCTTTCTCATCAATATTAAAAATGATACCAGGAAT
Organism: uncultured Lachnospiraceae bacterium; assembly: GCA_947165105.1. The sequence goes on from CAMUZC010000025.1 coordinate 2,403, forward strand.
GAGTAAAATTAAAGATCTAAAAGTTGATGATAAAGAATTTGTAAGAATAGAAGCTATAATATCTTCAATGACAGATAAAGAAAGACGCAATCCTAAAATATTAAATGGAAGCAGAAGAATACGTATAGCAAATGGAAGTGGAACAACAGTACAACAAATCAATCAGTTTATGAAGTCTTTTGAAATGACTCAGACAATGATGAAAAAGATGAAAACTGAAAAAGGCATGAGAAACATGATGAAGAGCATGAAAGGATTTATGCCTGAAGGATTAGACAAAATGTAGTTCCAATAAAATAGTTATTAATTTTTAATATAAATTATCGCAAATTTGCAGGAGGTGAAAACAATGGTAAAAATCAGATTACAAAGACAAGGTGCTAAAAAAGCTCCATTTTATCATATAGTAGTTGCTGACTCTAGAAGTCCAAGAGATGGTAAAATCGTTGAAAAAATTGGTACTTATGATCCAATGACAAATCCAGCTACAATCGTTTTAGATAACGAAAAAGTTGCTCAATGGATTAAAAACGGTGCAAAACCAACTGATACAGTTAAAGCTTTAATCGAAAAAGCTGCTAAATAATTGAACCACGAAAATTGGAGGTATAATTATGAAAGATGTATTAGAATTAATTATTACTAACCTAGTTGATAATAAAGAAGAAGTATCAATTGAAGAAATTGCTAATAACGAAAAATCAGTAGATTTCAAAGTTAAAGTAGCATCAAACGATATGGGGAAAATTATTGGAAAACAAGGAAGAGTAGCAAAATCAATTAGAACTGTTATGAAATCAGTTGCCGGAAAAGAAGGCAAAAAAGTAAATGTTGAATTTGTAGAAGAATAAGAGGTAGAAAATGCAAGAATATTTTGAAATTGGTCAAATTGTTAATACATTTGGAATTAAGGGTGAAGTTAAAGTAAATCCTTTTACAGATGATATAGAACAATTTGAAAGATTGAAATCAATATTAGTTGTTAAGAACAAACAACTAGTAGAAATGGAAATTGAAAATGTAAGATATCAAAAACATTTGGTAATTCTTAAGTTAAAAAATGTTGAAGATATGAATTCTGCAGAAAAACTTAAAGGATGCTACATAAAAATACACAGAAAAGATGCCCGTAAACTTCCAAAAGGAAAGTATTTTATAGCTGATATTATAGGTTCTGAAGTTATAACAGATGATGGTAAATCTCTTGGAAAAGTAGATGACATCTATAACACAGGAAGCAATGATATTTATGTAGTAAAAGATGAATTAGGTAAACAAATATTGTTACCAGGCATTAAAGAAGTTATTTTAAATGTTGACATTGAAAAACAAGTAGTTACAGTTCATTTATTAGAAGGTTTAATATAAGAAAGGAATGCCAAAAATGAAATTTGATGTTTTAACACTTTTTCCAGAAATGTTTGATGTTTTAAAACAAAGCATTATTGGAAGAGCAATTGAAAAAGATTTAATAAATATCAATTTAGTAAACATTAGAGATTTTTCAAAAGATAAACACAAAAATGTTGATGACACTCCATACGGTGGAGGAGCTGGAATGGTTATAAGACCAGATGTTGTATTCGATAGCTTCCGATCTGTTAAAACAGAAGGGGCAAAGGTAATATATATGTCTCCACAAGGAAAAGTATTAAATCAAAAAAAGGTTGTTGAATTAAGTAAAGAAAAGCATTTAATTCTTTTATGCGGACATTATGAAGGAATTGACCAAAGAGTATTAGATGAAATTGTTGATGAAGAAATTTCAATTGGAGACTATGTATTAACAGGAGGCGAGATACCAGCAATGGTACTTATAGATTCTGTAAGTAGATATGTTGAAGGAGTTATTAGCGAAGATTCAACTTCAGAAGAATCTTTCTCAAGTAATTTATTGGAATATCCTCAATATACAAGACCAGAGGTATTTAATGGAGTTAAGGTTCCAGAGGTTCTATTATCAGGACATCATGAAAACATCCGCAAATGGAGAGAAGAAAAAGCTTTAGAAATTACGAAGAAAAAAAGACCTGAATTGTTAAGTTAGCCGTTAACGACGAAGGAGTTTTACGGATAACTTATGCAACTGAGCATATGCGAAGTTGTAAACCGATATAGAAATCGAGGGAGAAGGATACCCTTAAGAAACAAAAAAGTCCTACAAAAAAATATAAAAAAAATAAGGAGGAGAATATCGATGGATATCATAAAATCTATTGAACACGAGCAAATGAAAAATAAAATTCCTGCCTTAAAAGTTGGAGATACTGTTAAAGTTCACCAAAGAATTAAGGAAGGAAATAGAGAAAGAATCCAAGTATTCGAAGGAATAATTATTAAAAAACAAGGTGGAGGAGTTAACGCAACATTTACAGTAAGAAGAGTAGCTTACGGTGTTGGTGTTGAAAAAACATTCTTAATCCACTCACCAATGGTAGAAAAAGTTGAATTAGTTAGAGTAGGTAAAGCAAGAAGAGCTAAATTATATTACTTAAGAGATAGATTAGGTAAATCTGCTAAAACTAAAGAAGCTATCGGTGCAAGAATTGAAGATAAAGAAATTACTATTAAAGAAGATATAGTAGAAGCTCCAGTAGCTGAAGAAGTTGCAAACGAAGAAGTAGCAGCTGTAGAAACAGTTGAAACTCCAGTAGAAGAAGTTGCTGCTCCAGTAGCAGAAGCTCCAGCAACAGAAGAAGCTGCTCCAGCAGTTGAAGCAGAAGCTCCAGTAGCTGAAGAAGTTAAAGAAGAAAAAGCTGAAGAAACAACAGACGCTGAATAATTAAAAATAAAAAATAAAAACCTTATATAAAAGGTTTTTATTTTTTTCTATTTATGATTTTTACTAATTTCTGCATATTTCTTAAGTTTCTCATAAGCCAAATAATTAACTGAACCAGCAGGGAATCTACCATTACTATCTTTCTTACCAGCAGGAACTCCAGTTAACAATTCAATTCCTTCATCAATACTTGAAATAGCATAAATATGAAACTTCTTAGCCTTAACAGCCTCTAAAACATTATCAGCCAAATTCAAATTCTTAACATTTTGAATAGGAATAATAACACCATGAGAGCCATCTAATCCACGTGTTTGGCAAATTTGGAAGAAGCCTTCAATCTTTTCATTAACACCACCAATAGGTTGAATTTCACCTTTTTGATTTACAGAACCAGTAACAGCTAAAGATTGATTAATTGGAACTCCAGATAAGCTTGATAGTATAGCGTAAAGTTCAGTACTTGAAGCACTATCACCATCAACACCATTATATAATTGTTCAAAACAAATACTAGCAGTTAATGAAAGAGGGATATCTTGTGCAAACATTTCACCTAAATATCCACTTAAAATATAAACACCTTTAGAGTGAGAAGAACCAGATAGATCAACTTCACGTTCAATGTTTATAATTCCAGATTTTCCAGTATAAGTGTTAGCTGTAATCTTAGCAGGTTTACCAAAAGCATAATCACCAATACTCATAATAGTTAAACCATTAATTTGTCCAACTTTAGATCCAGAAGTATTAATTAAAAGTGTATTATCTTTAATCATTTCTAAATAACGAGAATCATATTTTTTAATTCTTTCAACACGTTCTTTCAAAGCTTTATCAACATATTCACCACTAACAACTTTAGCTTTATCCATTTTAGCCCAAGTTGCTGCTTCACCAATTATTTGTGATAAATCATTAAATCTTGTAGAGAGTTTTTCTTGGTCATCGGCTAATCTTGAAGAAAACTGCATAACTTTTGCAACTGCTGTTCTGTCAAGAGGTAGTAAATCTTCTTGCTCACAGAATCCGTGAATGAAACTAGCTATTTTATTCATATTTTCTAAAGAATTATCAGATGTATCTTCAAATTCAACTTTTATTTTGAATAATTTTCTAAAGTCTTCATCTAGGGCAAGTAGAGTTTGATAGATTTGTTCACTACCAAGTAAAATTACTTTCAAATCTAGTGGAATAGGTTCTGGTTTTAATGAAATCATAACCATACTTGTACGTTGATCAGCAGTATTTTCAATTAATAGTTCTTCCATACGTAAAGCCTTTTTCAAAGCTTCATAACAAATTCCATTTGCAATTAAATCTTTTGCTTGGAACATGATATAACCACCGTTAGCTTTATGAAGTAGTCCAGGTTTTAACATTGTGTAATCTGTTTTTAGAGAACCATAATAATTTTCATATTCTAGTTTTCCAAAAATGTTGTGATAAGAATAATCGGATTCCATTATAACAGGAGCGCCTTCTTGTTCACTGTTATCTACGAATAAATTAACTCTATAATTTAGCCATGGTTTAGGCATTTCAGGTCTTGGACCAGGCATTTGAGGACCAGCTTGTTCTTGTGGTTGTTCTACTAAGAAATAGTCAATATTTTTTAGAATATCTTTTTTAATACTATCTAAAAATACAGTGATTTTTTTATTTCTTTTAAATTTAGATTTTATATAATTAATATGTTGATTAACTGTTAATAAAGCAATATTTGATTGCCATTCTTCAAGTTTTTTAGCAGTTTGTTTTTCAATTTCTTTAATCTCACCAATGGCTTGAATAATTTGTTCTTGAACTATAACAGATTTTTCTTCATATTGTTGTTTTATACTGCTATCAAGTTTTTCAAAATCTTCTTGCTCAATAGTTTTTCCATCTAAAATAGGCATCATATAAATACCGTTTTGAGCTGATTTTACTTGAAAACCATATTTTTCAGAACTTTCATTTAACTTAGCCATTAAAATATTTCTTTTTTCTTCATATTCACCTTTAATAAGAGCTTTTTCTTTTTCAAAGTCTTCATTATTAAAAGTATTCTTTATATCTATTTGAATATCTTTAATGAAAGAATCCATTGTATCTCTAAATTCTTTACCTTGACCTGCTGCTAGTGAAATTGCAACAGGTTCATTAGGATCCTCAAAGTTATAAACATAACACCAGTCACAAGGAGTTTTCTTCTTTTTAGAAACCTTCTTTAAATAATTTTTTGCATAGCTAGTTTTTCCAACTCCGGTAGGACCTTCTAAATATAGGTTATATCCTTTAATATCTACATTAACACCAAATTCTAATGCCTTAATTCCTCTGTCTTGTCCAATACCAGATATCATAGGATCTAAATCTGCTGTTGTTTCAAAATCAAATAAATCTGGGTTACATACCATTTTTAATTCTTTGTATGATAATTCATTACGTTTTTTCATTTGTTCCTCCTTATTTGGAAAAGCTAGAGAAAGAATGCTTTTATAAATGCTTTTCCGAATTTTTATTTTTATTATAACCAAAATCGGTTAATTGAAACACTTTTGCATTATTATTGCTGTATCAGTGCCATTATAGTATTTTTGTCGCTCTGCTATTTTTTTAAAATCATATTTTTCATATAAATGAATAGCTGAAAAATTTTTTTCATTAACCTCTAAAGTGAGTTTAGTTATTCCATTGTTTTTAGAATAATCAATAATGTTTTTTAAAAGTACAGAACCGATACCAAAGTTTCTACATATTTTTTTTGTAACAATATTCATAATATCTGCTTCATCTAAAACTATTTTTATTCCTGCAAATCCAACTATTTCATTACTAAGCTTAGCAACAATATAATATGAGTTTTCATTTTTTAATTCATTTTCTAAAGTTTCAGTATTCCAAAAGTCATCAAATTCTGAAACAAGTTTAAATTTAATTTCATCGAAATCATCTAAGGACATTTTAGAAATTTCAATTTTATTAGTATCAATCATTTTGACCTTCCTTACTTTTTAGAATTCTCTAAATTAATCTCTGCTTGAGATTTTTTTAAATAAATAGGTGATAGGGAATATACAGGTTGATAATCGGCAACTATATATTTATCATAAGCAGCTTTTCCAATACTAATACTTGTTTGAACGTTCTGGTTTGATAAAGCAAATATACAATTTGAAAATTCATTAGATAATAAATCTTTATGAACTTCAGAACCATCTCCAACAAATGTTATTTTATCATTATAATTTTTTAAAGATTCAATAACATTTGCAATAGTGTCAGAAATAGGCTCTATGACTGTTGTATATTTATTATCTTTTAGTTCATATAAAGCAAAGTATACATTATCATGTTTTGCATCAATTAAAGTAGCAATTAATCCTTCTGCATTTATGTTATATGCTAAAGATTCAAGTGATGTAACTCCTATTATTGGAATGTTTTTAACATCTGCAAATGCCTTTACCGTAGATATTCCAATTCTAATTCCTGTAAAAGAACCAGGACCTTGTGAACATGCTAGTAAATCAATATTGTTTAAAGTCAAATTTGCTTCTTTTAGTAATTCATCAATTAAAGGCATTAATTTTTGTGAATGTGTTTTTTCATCATCATTATGTTTTTCAATTATTACGTTATTGTCTTCTAAGATTGATACTGAACATATTTTAGAAGATGTGTCTATTGCTAATATTTTCAATTTATTTCCTCCTTGAGATAATTAATTTAATTTGTTTAAAATATTTTGAGAATTCTCACCAGTTCCTATTAACTCTAGAGTTCTATAATTCTCATTTTCCACATCTTTTGTAAAATTGATTTTTATATAATCATTAGGCAAAATGTCTTCAATAATTTCGCCCCATTCGATAATGCAAATACCGTTATTTAAATACTCATCTCCACCAATTGCATAGAATTCATCGCTATCAGTTAATCTATACACATCAAAGTGATAGATATTTGTTTCATCTTTATGATATTCGTTTACAATTGTAAATGTTGGACTTGAAATCTCATCTTCTAGTCCGAAATGTTTTAAAATACCTTGTGTGAACTTTGTTTTTCCAGAACCTAAATCACCTGATAAAACAATAATATCTCCATTTTTTAATAGTGAAGCCAGATTATTTGCAAATTCAATTGTGTCGTTCTCATTTTTTGATACAAATTTGTTCATAATTCCACCTTTTTTGTCATAAATTTCTTACTTTATTTTATATTAAATATGCGGGTTTGTAAAGGAGAAAATGCAAATTTTAAATTGGGGACGGAGAAAATTTTAAATTTTAAAAATTTTCTCCGTCCCCAATTTAAAAAACATTGCTAAAACCTAAAAGATATGCTAAAATATAGCCATATAAATTAGGAGGAAATAAATGGAAGATAGAAAACAATACATCAGAAATTTTAGCATTATAGCACACATAGATCACGGGAAATCAACATTGGCAGATAGATTAATAGAAATGACAGGTGTACTTTCTAAAAGAGAAATGGAAAGTCAAGTATTAGACAACATGGATATAGAGCGTGAAAGAGGAATTACAATTAAATCTCAAGCAGTTCGTATGTTGTATAAAGCTAAAGACGGGAAAGAATATGAATTTAATTTGATAGATACACCAGGACATGTTGACTTTAATTATGAAGTATCAAGAAGTTTGGCTGCATGTGATGGTGCTATTTTGGTTGTAGATAGCAGCCAAGGTGTTGAAGCTCAAACACTTGCAAATGTGTATTTAGCTTTAGATAATAATCTTGAGATATTACCAGTTCTAAATAAAATTGATTTACCTAGCGCAAGACCTCAAGAAATAAAAGATGAAATCGAAGATATAATTGGAATTCCAGCACAGGATGCACCATGTATATCAGCAAAAACTGGTTTAAATGTTGAGGAAGTTTTAGAGAGAATAGTTACAGATATACCAGCACCAACAGGGGATGAAAATGCAGATTTAAAATGTTTGATTTTTGATTCAATCTATGATAACTACAAAGGGGCGCTTGCTTATGTAAGAGTTAAAGATGGAACTGTAAAAGTTGGAGATGAAATTCTACTAATGGCATCAAACAAAGTATTTACTGTAACAGAAGTCCGGATATTTTGAGCCAGGAAGCTATGTTCCAACAGAGAAGTTAGAAGCTGGAGAAGTTGGATATATTGCTGCAAGTATCAAAACACTATCAGATATCAGAGTTGGTGACACTATTACATTGAAAGAGAAACCAGCAGCTGAACCACTACCAGGATACAAAAAGGTAAATCCAATGGTTTATTGTGGATTATATCCAATGGATGGTAGTGAATATGAAAACTTAAAAATAGCATTAGAAAAGTTAAAGCTAAATGACGCAGCATTAGAATATGAACAAGAAACATCAGCAGCATTAGGATTTGGTTTTAGATGTGGATTTTTAGGATTACTACATTTAGAGATAATACAAGAAAGACTAGACAGAGAATTTGATTTAGCATTAATTACAACATCTCCATCAGTTATTTATAAAGTTCATAAAACGGATGGACAAGTTTTGGAATTATATAATCCATCAGATTTACCAGTTCCAAATGAAATATCATATATCGAAGAACCATTTGTATCTGCAGAGATAATAACTCCAAAAGAATTCGTTGGAGGAATAATGGAAATTTGCCAAAACAGACGTGGTATATATATCGACATGAAATATTTGGATAGCAATCGTGTAACACTTGTTTATGAACTACCATTAAATGAAATAATCTATGATTTCTTTGATAGCTTAAAATCAAAAACAAAAGGATATGCATCATTTGACTATGAATTTAAAGAATATAGACGTTCAGATTTAGTGAAACTAGACATTCTAGTAAACGGAGAAAATGTAGATGCTTTATCATTCATAGTTCACAGAGATAGTAGTTATGAAAAAGGAAAGAAAATGGTAGAAAAATTAAAAACAGTTATTCCAAGACAATTATTCATAATTCCAATTCAAGCAGCTATTGGAGGTAAGATAATCGCAAGAGAAACTATTTCAGCAATGAGAAAAGATGTTTTAGCAAAATGTTATGGTGGAGATATTACAAGAAAGAAGAAATTATTAGAAAAGCAAAAACGTGGAAAGAAAAAGATGAGACAAATTGGTAATGTAGATATTCCACAGGAAGCATTTTTAAGCGTTCTTAAACTTAATGATGAAGATTGATGAGAAAGGAAGTATCAAAATGCAAGAATTAAAGATAAATGGAATTTATAAACACTTTAAGGGAGATTATTATTTAGTGGTAGATGTAGCAAATCATTCAGAGACAAAAGATCCGTATGTTGTATATAGACGTTTATATGGAGATGGAAGTTTATGGATAAGACCTATGGACATGTTTCTAAGTGAAGTTGATCATGAAAAATATCCAAATGTAGAGCAAAAATATAGATTTGAATTACAAAACATTGAAAGTGTTGCAAAGAATTTTAATAAATAGTTTTCGAATATAAAAAAGGAGAAATATATGAAAATAGGAATAGACTTGGATGGCGTAGTATTTAACACAGAAATGTTATGGTCAACATATGCAGAATTATATGATTGTATAGAACTTAACAGAAACAGTGTAATAACAAATGAAGAACCACGTTTCCAAGAAAGATATGATTGGACAGAAGAAAACAAAGAGGCTTTTTTAGACAAATATGCAGACATAACAGAATTTGATATGATGCCAGGTGCAAAACAAGTTATTAGCATGCTAAAAGAAGAAGGACATGAACTTGTAGTTATAACAGCAAGAGGAGCAATATCAAATCAAACAGAAGGAGCAAGCATTGCTGCACAAAAACTTGAAGATGAAGGAATTAAGTTTGACAAGTATTATTGGAAACAAAGAGAAAAAATAGATATTTGCCAAATGGAAAATATTGATGTGATGATTGATGATAATTATCATATTTGTGAAGCTATAAGAGATGCAGGAATTCCTGTAATATATTTTAATTCATTAAGTAGAAAACATCTGGAAGAAAGAGATGGATTAAAGGAAGTATATAACTGGGGAGAAGCATATAGAGTTATAAAAAATTTGAAGTAAGGGGAGAAAAATATGGAATATAAAGATATTGTACTACCAGATTACAATCACTGCATATTAGGAACAATAACATCAATTTTAAAACACTATAATGTGGAAACAAACCATAAATCATCAGAGGTTATAGATAAAATTCTTTCTGAAAAGAATTTCAAAAATATTATATTTATAGTGTTAGACGGAATGGGAGAACATATCCTAAACAACATATCACCAAATGGATTTTTCAATCAGAACAAAGTTGATTGCGTAACTTCTGTGTACCCTTCAACAACAACTGCAGCATTAACAACATATTATACAGGAAGACCACCATATGAAACAGGATGGATTGCGTGGTCACAATATTTTAAAGAATATGGACGAGCTCTTGATATGTTTTCACACAAAGAATCATATCTTGGAGATAATTTAAAAAATCCGATGATGGATGTTTTTAAAACATTGGTAAATTATGAATCTGTGTATAGTAGAATAGAATCAGCATCTCCAAATGTAAAGGCTTTTGAAATTGGACCAGAATACTCATCAAGAAGAGGAAAAAGAAATATTATTGCAGATAATTTAGATGAAATAATAGATTCAATAAAAGATGTAAATGAAATATCAGGAGATAAATTTGTATTAGCATATTGTGATAATCCAGATAGCATATTACATAAATTCGGAACTTCTTCAAAAGAAGCGGCAGATTATATTAAAGAAGCGGAAGACAAAATAAGAAATCTACAAGAATATTTAGGTGAAGATACAGTTATTATTATATCAGCAGACCATGGTCACAAAGACATTGATAAAGCATATACTTTATTGGATTATCCTGAAATAATGGAATGTTTGATAATGCCACCTAGCTTTGAATCTAGATCAATTACATTTTGGGTTAAAGAAAATATGAGAGACGTCTTTGAAGAAAGATTTAATAAAGTATTTTCGGAAGAATTCTGGTTAATGACAAGAGAGGATTTTATAGATAAATACCATTTTTTAGGAACAGGAGAAAAACATAAAAAAATAGATGATTTTGTCGGAAACTATATGGCTTTATCCGTTGGCGGAAGTATTATAAGATTAGAAACATTTTTAGCAGCGGGAAAACCAATAAAAAAATCTACACATTGTGGTTTGACAAAACAAGAAATGGAAGTTCCTGTCATCGTTTTGAAAAAATAATTATAGGGAGGTTTTTATGGATATTAAATTTAAATATATGGGTATAGCTTCGGGAGTTCTTATAATAAATAATAAGGTTTTTATAGGTTTGGATCCTGCTTTTTCACCTCTAGGACATATTGCTGTTTTTAAAAATTTCGAATCAAAACGTGTTAAAGCTCCAGTTTATGATGAAGAACTAATAAGAAAAGTAGATTTATGGCTAATTACACATTGTCATGAAGATCATTTGGACGATTTTGGAGTAATGGAGATTAAAAAAAATAATACATTTGTAGTTTGTGACTCAAATAAAACTAAAAATAAGTTAGGAGGCATTAATGGAAAAATTCTTAAATGGGGAGAGGAATATGCTTTTGAAAAATCAAACATATCTATAAAAATTAAATCAATTCCTGCATTTCATGGAAACAACTTTATAATGAGGAAAATTGTTGGAAAAGTAAATGGTTATCTTATAAGCATTAAAGAAAATGATGAATTAAAGAAAATATATATTACAGGTGATACAGTTTACCACAGGAGTATTGTAGATAAACTTCCAAATAGGATTGATACCATGATAGCTAATATGGGAAATGCTAAAAGCGATATGTTTGGAGGACCATTGACATTAAATATAGAAATGCTTAATAAATTTGTAAAAGTTCTTAGCCCTAATGTTATAATTCCTGTACATGTAGATGATTTTTCCCATTATGATATGACAATGGATGATATTAAAAATGCTGGTTACATGATGATAATGCCAGGGGATGAAGTAAATTGTTAAATTTTATAGCTAATAATTAAGATGAAAGAAAGGAAAAAAACATGAGTAAAACAAATAATCATGAGCAAAAAAAGAATTATAAAGAAGAAAAGCAATATCAAGATCAAGTAGAAGGAAGAAATGCTGTCATAGAATTATTAGAATCAGGAAGAGATATTAACAAAATATTCGTAAGCAACGGGGAAAAGAATGGTTCTATAAATAAGATTTTGGCTATGGCTAAAGAAAGACGTGTAATTGTTACAGAAGTAAATAGAAAAAAACTAGAGGAAATGGCTATGTCAGACAACCACCAAGGTGTTATAGCAATAGTTCCTCCATATGAATATTGTGATATAGATGATATTTTAAATTGTGCTAAATCAAGAAATGAAGATCCATTTATATTAATATTAGACGGAATAGAAGATCCACATAATTTAGGAGCTATTATTAGAACAGCAGAAACAGCAGGTGTTCATGGAATTATAATTCCAAAAAGAAGAGCAGCTGGTGTAAATAGCACAGTTACAAAAGTTGCAGCAGGAGCTGTTGAACACATGAATATTGCTAGAGTAAACAATATAAATGAAGCAATCAGATACTTAAAAGATAATGATGTATGGGTTTGCGGAACTGATATTGATACAAATACTTACTATTATGACCAAGACTTAACAGGCTCAATAGCAATTGTAATAGGAAGTGAAGGCTTTGGCATGGGAAAATTGGTTAAAGAAAACTGTGATTTTCTTGTTAAAATTCCTATGAAAGGAAAAATCACATCTTTAAATGCTTCAGTTTCAGCAGGAATTGTTGTTTATGAAGCGGTTAGACAACGTAGCAAATAGTTGCAGTTTGCAAATCTTATAAAAGTATGTTATAATTATCAAACATGACAATAGTCATTTTATATATATTCCTTTTTAAGTCCACTGGCATTTATGTTAGTGTTTTACATATAAAAGTATTACAAAAAATAGGAGGAATAAAAATGAAAAAAATTGTTTCTATCTTACTCGTAATGATTATGACTGCTATCACATTAATGGGTTGTGACCTGGAAGATGATACGGCACGGCAGAAAAAGGTCACAGAAAAGCTTGAAAGCGCACAGCAGACGCCAACTGACATTGATTACTCACTTGAAAGGTATAACCTGATAAGAAGAGCCTACTGGGTTAACGGACAAAGAGAAAAAGCTTTATCTTTGCCATGTTCAGTTGAGAAGCCATTAGGTTATATTATTTTAATTACAAATAATGGTGCAATTTTAGGAAGTTTTGTCGTTGATGGAAAAGTAACATCTCTAAACAGCTTTTTAACCCCAGATACATCGAAACCAAATGCAGAAAATTCAGAATGGCTGGCAGATGTAGATGGCAGTTATGGAGAAAATGATAACGGAATCTTTTTCTTTACTCCGGATGGAAAATACCTTGAATGGACTGGAACATATTTGTATTCAGACATACCGTTCGAAGTAGAACAACCAGTTCTTAAAGTTTCAGAAAAGTAACTATATGTGTTAAATAACATAAAGGAGGATGAAACTATGGGAAAAAATGGAACGATTATTGTATCTATTGTTGCTATTTTGTTGATGGGAGTAATAGGATTCTTTAAATGCACACCTGGAGGTAGAAGTATGTGGAATGAATACACAAACTCTATGTCTAAAGCAGATGAAAACAGGTATGAAGAAAGAAAAAAAGTTGAAGACACAGCTAGGGCTATGATAGCCTCATATAAAACTGATGTAGCAACTTATAACCAGTACAAAGATAGCGATAATATCGAAAAACAGAATTGGGCGGAACAAGCAAAAATGAGAGCAAATAGAACTGCCAATTCATACAACGAATTCATTCTTAAGAATTCTCATGTTTGGGAGAATAATGTTCCAAACGATATCGATAACTCATTGCCGATAGTAGAGTAAATAGAAATAAACCCGGAGTACAATTTATGTACTCTGGGTTTTTCATATTTTTATTGATTATTATTGATATAAAACGATATAAATGGTAGTATAATATTACAAATTTACAATTTATATAAGGAGGAATATTTTGAAAAAAACAAAAAAAGCTTTTATATGCATATTAGCAGTAGTAATATTAGGAACAATATTAACGATAATATACATAAAAACAGATTTCTTGAAGACAAAAGAACAATTATTTTGGAAGTATTTTTTGAAAGAAAAAGATGAAATAGTAAATGTTTTGTCGAATAATGAAGTAAAACTTTATAATGAAAAAATAAAAAAATCTTCTTATATAAAAGAAGGAAATATTTCTATTATTAGTGAACACAATTTTTTAAAACCGATTTACATTAATATAGTAGAAAAAGGAAACAAGGATAAGGACTATAAAAACATCCAACTTGATTTAAAATATGATGATAAAGATATAAACCAAACAACTATTATAAAAGAAGATAATTATTTTTTTGTTAAGAACGAAATATTAAACAAGGACTATATCGGATTCGAAAACAACAATCTAAAACAATTAGCTAAAAAAATGGGAATTGCAAATACAGATTTTATTCCTAATAAAATAAAGGATATTGATTATGATGAATTGTTTACTATTAGTGATGAAGAAACAAGGTATATTTTGAAGAAATATGTACCTATTTGTAGAAAACATGTTAATAACAAACATTATATAAAGGAAGAAAATGTCAAATTAGAAAATGGAAGTGGAAAAATTGTCAGCTATAAAGTACAAGTAACAGAAAAACAATTTAATGAAATGGTTATTGATGTATTAAAAGAATTGCATGATGATGAAAAATCTCTAAATATAATTTCCAATAAAGTTAGAGTAATAGACGATACAAATAGTTTTTGCGATATTAACAACATTAAATATAAAATCGAAGAATTTATAGACGTATTAGAAAAGAAAGATGTTAAAGATGAAACTTTTCTTTCTATTATAATATATAAAAATGAAAATGATGTCGTAAAAACGGAGTTAGTGTTGAATAATGATAGGACGATAAGCATTCAAACAGATAAAAGAAATAAAATAATTATAAAGCAATATGATATTATGGATAATGAAATCAATCTCAAAACATTTAGTGAAATTATAAGGACAGCATTAAATACAATATCAGAAGTGACATATACAAAAGAAATAATAAATGAAGATAAACAAAAAGTTGAACTAAACATAAAATGTAATTTAGGAATAGAAAATGTTAATATCAATTATAATTATGTAGAGCAAATTAAAAAGAATGTCGATAATATTATTAGAAAAGATGAAATAGAATATATAGATTTGAATAAAACAACAGAAGAATTTTATAAAAGCTTGTTGGAAAAAGTGCTTAAAATCAATGCATTGGAAGATGGTAAAAATTACTAGCAAAAAAAATTAAAAAAAGTTTCAAAAAAGTGTTGACTTTTTATTAGGTCCGTGGTAAGATTTATTTTAGTTGCTGAGGCAACAAAATAACATAAAAATTTGATAAAAAGTTAACACAAAAAAATATTTTAAAAAGTTTTAAAAAAAGTGTTGACAACATATCAAAAAGATGTTAAAATCAAAAACGTCTTCGAACAAAAAGAAGACATAAAGTACATTGAAAAATAAACAATAAACCTTTAGAGAACAACCAAA
>CAMUZC010000026.1 GCA_947165105.1 uncultured Lachnospiraceae bacterium
CAGATGTTGATGGTGCTCATATTAAAAATTTATTTTATACTTTTATTTGGAATTTTTGCCCTCAATTAATTATAGATGGTTATATTTATGCAGGTGTGCCACCACTTTATAAAGTAGTAATGGGTAAAAAATATTATTATCTTAAAAATGATGATGCACTTGAAGAATTTAAAAAGAAAAATCTAAATAGATCCATTGAAGTAAATAGATTTAAAGGTTTGGGCGAATTGGACCCAGATGAAACAGAAGAAACTTTGGTTGACCCAAACAATCGTATTATTAGACAAGTTACAGTAGCTGATGTAGAAGCAGCAAATAGATTATTTGATGATTTAATGGGAACAGCAGTAGTTCCACGTAAATTATATATTAAAGAACATTCTAAGGAGGCAACTTATAATGCAGAATAATAATCCTTATGAGTATGCTGAATTAAGAGAAGAAATCCATTATATTTTAAATGATTTTTTTGAATATGAATATGAACTTTTTAAAAATGGTGAATTTGATCATGAATTTTTAGAAGCATCTACAGATAATATTTTAAGATTAATTAGACGTCAAGGAGGACAAGTATAATGATAAGTGATATACAATTTAATGATTTAACTCAAGAATTAGGTGTAAATTTTATTGAATATGCCGTTGCTGTTAATACTGATCGTGCCATTCCTGACGCTAAATGTGGATTAAAACCAGTAGCTAAAAGAATCATTTATGATTGCTATGTAAATGGTAATACATCTAATAAAAAACATGTAAAATGCGCTGCTATTGATGGGGATACAATTGCTCGTTTTCATCCTCATGGTGAATCATCTGTCTATGGAGCATTAATTCGCTTATCAGAAGATTGGACAATGCGTTATCCTCTTATTGATTTCCATGGAAATAAAGGTAATCGTGATGGAGACCCACCAGCTGCCCATCGTTACACTGAAGCACGTTTAGCTAAAATAACTGAAGATGGTATGCTAATTGGGTTAAAAAAGAATGTAGTTGATGTTCTCCCTAATTATTCAGAAACAGAAGATGAACCAATAACACTTCCATCATATTTTCCAAATCTTCTTTGTAATCCAAATACAGGTATTGGCGTTGCTATGGCATGTAATTGGGCTCCTCATAATTTAAAAGAAGTTGCACAAGCTATTAATGATTATATGGATGGAAAAGAGCCTATGCTCCCAGGCCCGGACTTTCCTACTGGTGGATTAATTATTAATAAGAATGATATTCCAACTATTATGAGAACTGGCCATGGTTCTGTTAAAATCCGTGGTAAATATCATATGGAAGATTCTACAATTGTATTTACTGAAATTCCTTTTGGAGTAGCTACAGAACCTCTTATAGAAGCAATAGGTAAATTATGTGAAGATGGAGATATAGTTGGAATTAATAATATTCGTAATGAAAGTACATTAAAAGATGGATTTAGATTAGTTCTTGAATGTGCTAAAGATGCTAATATTAATAGAATTATTCAATTATTATTTCAAAAATCTGATTTACAAAGTTCTTTTTCATATAATCAGGTTGCTTTAATCAATAAAACTCCAACAGAATTAAATTTAAAAGATTGTTGTAAAATTTATGTTGAGCATAATACAGAATGTATTCGTAGAGAAGTTGAATATGATATTAAAAAAGCAACTGATAAATTAAATATAGTAGAAGGTTTATTAAAAGCTCTTGAAGATATTGATAATATAATTGCTTTAATTAAAGCATCTGAAAGTAGCGCTAAAGCTCGTGAAGCATTAATAGCTAAATATAGGTTTAATGAAGAACAAGCAAAAGCTATTACTGATATGAGATTAGGTAAATTAGCAGGATTAGAAAGAATTGAAATAGAAAATGAAAAAACTGAGTTAATTGCAAATATTAAAGAATTAAATAGTATTCTTAATGATTTAGTAAGTGAATTAAGAAAAAGGCTTTCTGATATTGTCAATAAATATGGAGATGCTCGTCGCACTGAATTAACTCATATTGAAGTTAGTAAAACGAAAGAAGAAAAAGAAATTGCCTTAATTCCTCCTGAAAAATGTGTTGTAGTTCTTACAGAAAATGGAAGTATTAAGCGTATTCCAGCAACCTCTTTCCGAGCTCAAAAACGAGGCGCAAAAGGAGTAAAAACGCAAGAAGATATTACATCTGCTGTTATTAGAACTAATACTGTTGATAGTCTTATGATATTTACAAATAAAGGAAAAATGTATCGTCTTATTGTAAATAATATTCCAGAAGGAACTAATACTTCTAAAGGCACTCCAGTAAAAGCTCTTATTGAAATGGAGGCAAATGAAAATGTTCAAACTATTTATTCTATATATAGAGATACTGATGCAAAATATGTATTATTTGTTACTAAAAAAGGTTTGGTTAAAAAGACTTCTCTTGATGAATATATTGGAACAAAGAAATCTAAAGGGATTGGCGCGATTAATATCAAAGAAGGAGACGCGTTAGCTGCCGTCAGTCTTATAAAAGATGAGCCTATTATTCTTGTTAGCAAAAATGGATATGTTATAAAATTTAACTGTAATGAAATTACTCCTACTGGAAGATTAACATCTGGTGTAAAAGGAATTAATCTTGCAGATAATGATGAAATTGTTGCAGCTTTACCAATTAGACATAATGAAGATGATTTAGCTATTTTCAGTACAAAAGGATATGGTAAAAGAATTAAACAATCTGAATTAACTTTACAAAAGCGTGGAGGAAAAGGAGTTGTATGTTATAAACCTAGTGATGGTTTTGGCTTAGCAAGCTGCGCTCAATTAGTTAATGATGAAGATTATGTTTTATTAATAGGAAATAAAAATTCAGTATGTATTTCTGTTAAAGAAATTCCAGTAAATGGTAGAATTGCTTATGGCAACATTATGTTAAAAGGTAATAATATTATTAGCGTAAGCAAAGTTTGATAATTAAATTTAAGCAATTTTCATATTATTATAGAAAGAAAATTGCTTAAATTTTTTTTTTAGAAAAGAGGGAGTAATTTTTATGTTAAATGAAATGATAGGAGTTAATTGCCATCGTGAAGATAGTTGGCCGTGCCCAGTTTGTGGCAGATATATAAGAGGTTATTGGGATGAATATTGGTGCCCATATTGTGGACCTAATTTAAGTAGTTTAAATTATAAACAACTAATAGAAATAACTAATAGAGTAGATATAATTGAAAAATTATTAGAAAAAAAAATTCAATTAGATGAAGAATAAAAGGAAATGCGCGAACCAGCTTAACCCGGACGGAATGACCTGGTTCGCGCATTTCCTTTTATTACTTTGACGAATATAAAAAAATATAGTATAATAAATTAAGAATAATTTTAAAAAAGGAAAATAAATGAAATTTATAGTAATTAAATTTAGTTCATATGACCCTAATAAAGGTTTTAAAGAGTGGTATGAAATTCAAAAACAATATGATGAAAAAAATTATTATATAAATTTGGAGAATATAATAGATGCATCCAATAGATACAATGAATGAATTGATTGAAAAATTAAATTATTATACAAAATTATATGATGAAGGAAAACCCGCAATTTCTGATAAAGAGTGGGATGATATGTATTTTGAACTTGAACAATTAGAGCAAAAAACAGGAATATATTTAAGTAATTCTCCTACAGCTCATGTTAATTATCAAGTAGTAAATGAACTGAAGAAAGTAGAACATAATCATCCAATGCTTTCACTTAATAAAACAAAAAATGAAGAAGATATTGTACATTTTTTAGAAGGGCATAATTCAATTGTAATGGCAAAAATGGATGGATTGACTTGCTCTTTGCGATATCTTAATGGTGAACTTGTATCGGCAGAAACACGTGGTAATGGTATAATAGGTGAGGATATTACTCATAATATTAAATTTGTGCAAGGTGTACCATTAAAAATTCCATGCCGTGCTAATGAATTTATTGTAGATGGCGAAGTAATTTGCACTTATAAAGATTTTGAACCATTTTCTACAAAATATGCGAATCCTCGTAATTTTGCATCAGGCTCTATTCGTTTACTTAATAGTAAGGAAAGCGCCAATCGTCATTTAACATTTGTTGCATGGGATATTATTAAAGGCAGTGTATATGATACTTTATCTGCAAAGATGTTAACACTCGATGAATTAGGTTTTATTTTTGTTCCTAATATAGCATTACCATCATCAATAGATAAAGAACGTATCAATCATTCTATAGCTCTTATTAAGCAATGGGCAGCAAATAATAAATATCCTATTGATGGAGTGGTATTTAAATATGATAATTGTGAATATTATTCTTCTCTTGGCGAAACAAATCATCATCCTCGTGGTGGTTTAGCTTTTAAATTTTATGATGAAGAATATGAAACTTATTTAAGAGATATAGAGTGGAGTATGGGAAAAACTGGATAGTTAACTCCTATTGCAGTTTATGACAATGTAGATACTGGTGATTCTATAAATAATAAGGCATCACTTCATAATCTTAATATTATGCAATAGCTTTTAAATAAACCATATAAAGGTCAAAAAGTATGGATGTGTAAGCAAAATGAAATTATCCCACAAATTGTTGGTAGTGAAACACAAAATGGTATTGAACATGAATATTTTGAAATTCCATCAATATGCCCTATTTGTGGAGAACCTACAGTTATTAAAGATGATTTTCTTTATTGCAGCAATCCTAATTGTGAAGGAAAATTTATTAATCAATTATGTCATTTTGTTGGGAAAAAAGCTCTTGATATAAAAGGATTATCAAAAGCAACGCTTCAAAAATTAATTGATTGGGGTTGGGTTGGCAATTATCAAGAATTATTTAGTCTTTCTAATTTTCGTGATGAGTGGATAAAACAACCTGGCTTTGGCCCAAAGTCTGTTGATAAACTTCTTACTTCAATTGAAGAAGCTAAAAATTGTGAATTATGGCAATTTATTTCAGCATTAAGTATTCCATTAATTGGCTCAACATATGCTAAAGAAATCGCAAAACAAGAATTTGATTGGCATAATATTCGAGAAGATATTAAAAAAGAATATGATTTTACAAGCTGGAATGGTTTTGGCCCAAATATGAATGAAGCATTACATAATTTTAATTATGAAGAAGCAGACAAATTAGCTTTTGAAATATTACATATTAAAAATTCTTTATGGCAAAATCCAGAAGAAGAAAAAGATAAAGATAAACCATTAACAGGAAAAAACTTATGTGTTACTGGAAAATTATATCAATTTAAAAATCGTGATGAATTAGTTGCCGCAGTTGAAGCTGCTGGAGGTAAAGTAGTAAGTTCAGTAAGTAGTAAAACTAATTACTTAGTAACTAATGATACTGAAAGTGGTAGTTCAAAAAATATTAAAGCAAAGTAGCTAAATATCCCTATTATATCAGAAGCTCAATTATTAGAACTACTTTGACTTTTAAAAAAAAAATTAGTATAATATATTTGTAAATAAGGAAGAGAAAAATTTTTATGAAGAAAAAAGAGCTCAAAAATTTAGCACAAAAAATTGCTGATTATGAGTATATTTTAGAAACTAGTGATAATTAGGACGCTATTAATAATGCTCAAAAGAGTATTATGTAGTTGACTAGCAAGGTAAAAGATTTTTAGGATTTAGATACTCTTGATGAAATGATTTAGGACATTCTTAAAAAGAAGTTACCTTGACAATAAAAAAAATTTTTTATATAATTATTTATACAAAAAAATATTTTAAGATTTAAAGGAGATTATATATTATGGCACTTAAACCTAATACTAAAGCTGTTATTGATTATTTACAAGGAATTGGCAGTGCTAATGTAACTGCTGCTGACGTTGCTGATGCTCTCGGTTTCGAGAAGCGCCAGGTAGATGGAATCTTTACTAGCGCTCTTTAGCGCAAGGGCCTTGGTGTCCGTGTTCCTGCTGAAGTTGAACTTGAAGATGGTACTCATAAGCAGGTAAAGTTCCTCAAGCTCACTGATGCTGGTCTTGCACTTGACACTAACGCTCCAGACGAGGAATAATTAATAATTTAGTTTAATAAAAATAAGGGGTATTTTATTACCCCTTATTACTATATATGAATATAATTTTATATATGCTTGGTGCTTTGATAGTAGGAATAGTAATAACTTATATTATTTGTTATTATTTACCATAGGAAAAAATACGTTCTACCAACCAAGCATTAGAAAAAGAAGAATAGCAAGTTCAATTACATATAAAAGATTTAGAAAAAAAATATTTAGAAGAAGAAAAAGAACTTCAATAGAAGAAATAGAAAGTTATTGAAGAAATTCAATTAGAACAACAAAATTGGGATTCTAAAAATATTTAGTTTTTAAAAGCAGAAATAAATTTAAAAGCTAATATAGCTAATTTAGAAGGCCAAATAGAAGAAAAGAAAAAAACAATAAAAAATTTAAGTTCATAGGCAGATTTAATTGCTGAAGAAATGGTTGATAAAAGTTTAGATACAGCAATTTTAAATTATGAACAAAAATTAACAACAGAAAAAAATAACTATTTAATTGCTACTGAAAATGCTCGTAATGAATATTATAATATGATAAAAGAATTTTAGAATTATTATAATAATTATTCAAGTCAAAAAGAGCAGGAAATGATATAGCTCCAATAGTAGATAGAAGAAGCAAAGGCAAAGACAAATGCTATTATTGAAGTAAATAAAAGAGCAGAATTAGAAAAGACTCAAAAAGATTTTTATAGATTACAATTATCTAATGTAGATATTGAAGAAATTTAGAAGATACGTTCTATTGAACCATATCTTCGATAGAAAGAACCCCTTAATAAAGTT
Source organism: uncultured Lachnospiraceae bacterium (assembly GCA_947165105.1). Next base: position 6,825 of record CAMUZC010000026.1, read on the forward strand.
ATATGGAAAGTTTATTATGAAAAACCATATACTGATTTAATTGGTAGAGTTATTGGCCCAAAAATTAAAATGGGTATTTATAAAATTACAAATATCAATAATGGAAAAGTATATATTGGTCAAGCTGTTAATATTGCTGAACGCTGGAGACAACATATAAAACGTGGTGTTGGCGCTGACCCTCCTACTTAGAATAAACTTTATCCAGCTATGCTTGAAGAAGGAGTAGAAAATTTTACATTTGAAATTGTAGAAGAATGTCCTGCAAATAAATTAACTGAACGAGAAAAATATTATACTGACATATTTAATGCTCAGTCATATGGATATGTTGTAAAGAAAGGATAATTATTATGATTCAAATTATTGACAAACGTGGTTCGGGCAAAACAAGTAGATTAATGTTATTAGCTAAAGAACAAAATGCAAAATTTGTTTGTAGCAATACAAGAGCTATGGAAATTAAAGCTAAAGCCTATGGATTAGAAGGTATTCAATTTATCTCTTATCATGATTTTGTTACAAATTATGATGAAGATAAATATGTAATAGATGACCTAGAAGAATTTGTAAAATCTATTATGGGTAATAGTAAATTAATCGGTTATAGTTTAAGTATAGAAAATTCATAAAATTTGTAAATCTTTAAAAAAAATGATATAATTATTATAGAAAAATAATAATTGAAAGAGAGATTTTATGAAACAAGAATTTCTAAATTTTATTAATTAGTTAATGAGCGCAAATCCCGACTTAACAAACAGTTTAATGACAGAGAATATTTAGGCATATTTAGATATGCTTAATGAAGCAAAAGATGAAAATCCTGAAATTTCTGAAAAAGGGAAAATTGTTTTAAAATGTTTGCAAGACCACCTTGATATTAAATTATGGAAAGCAAAAGATATTGCTGATATGATTGATATTACTTCTCGTGGGGCTTCTGGTTCTATGAGAAAATTAGTACATGATGGTTTTTGTGACAAAATGGGAGAAAGCCCTGCTGTTTATTGCTTAACTGAAAAAGGCAAAAATTATGAAATTAATTAATTCCTTATATATCAATAAAATATAACTTGAATTAAAATTAAAAATATAGTATAATAAATTGATAAATAAAGAATAATTAAAATATATATATAATCAAAATATAAGGAGAAAATTAATTATGTTAAAAGCTAAAAATGCAACTCATATTGAAGGATACCTTTATCAACATGCTCTTCAGTAGAAGGTATCTGGTGAAAATTCAAAAAATCCTGGTGTATAGTTTATTAATGGAACTATTGATATTGCTACTGATGATGCTTTAACTAATATTGTTACTGTTCATTTTAGTTATGTCACTCCTACTTATACTAAAAGTGGTAGCCCAAATGCAACATATAATGCTCTTTTAAATATTATTAATGGAGTTACTTGTAATGTTGTTGAGCATGGCGTTGATAAAGCTGCAAAGGTACGTATTGATTCTCAAATTGGAGTTAATGAATTTTATTCTAATCGTAATGGTACAGATGAACTTGTAAGTCAAAAGCGTAATGAGGGCGGATTCCTTCATGTAGTACAAAATATTGCTGCAGCTGAAGGTTTACGTGATACTTTCCTTGCTGATATGATTATTACTAAGGTTGTGCGTAAAGAAGCTGACCCTGATAATAATAAGCAAGAAAAGATGATTATTAGTGGTTATGTATTTGACTTCCGCAATTCTCTTCTTCCTATTGATATTGTATGTTATGCTCCTGCTGGTATGGATATTGTTGAAAGCTATGAAGCAAGTGAAAAGCATCCTGTTTTTACCTGTGTTGGTGGGCATCAAGTTTCAAAGACTGTTACTACAACCCGTATAACTGAAAGCTCTGGTGGTTGGGGTGAACCTGTTGCACAAGAAGTTACTTCTAATCAGAAAGAATTTGTGCTTAGTCGTATTGAAGACCCATATGAATGGGATACTCCAGATACTATCACAGCAGCAGAATATGCAGAAATGCTTCAAGCTCGTGAGCTTGTTAAGGCAGATATTAAAGCTCGTCAAGATGCATATCAAGCAAGTAAGGCACAAACTCAAGCTTCCGCCGCAGCTGCTACAAATGGCGCTAATGGTTTTAACTTCTAATTAAGGAGGTTAAAATATTATGGCTATTAATCTTTTAAATATTCAACCTCATAAAGTAAGTCGTGACCTTTCTGGTTATATTACTTATATTTATGGGCCTCCTAAGACTGGTAAGACTACTCTTGCCACTCAAATGCCTAATGCTTTACTGTTAGCATTTGAAAAAGGATATAATGCAATTCCAGGTATTATTGCTCAAGATGTAAATACCTGGGGTGAAATGAAGCAAATTTATCGTGAATTAAAAAAGCCAGAAGTTTAGGCTGCTTATAAAACTATTGTTATTGATACAGTAGATATTGCAGCAACACTTTGTCAGAAGTATATTTGCTCTCAACTCGGTATTGATAATATGGGCGATGGCGGCTGGGGCACTAATAGCTGGGATAAGTATAAGAAAGAATTTGAGGAAATTTTTCGTGGGCTTACTATGATGGGATATGCAGTTGTATTTATTTCTCATTCAAAAACTGCTACAGAAAAAGACCAAAATGGAAAAGAATATACTACTATTAAACCTGCTACTCAATCTTCTGCATTGCAGATTATTGAAAATATGGCTGACCTTTATGGTTATGCTCGTGGTGTTGCACAAGATGATGGGTCAACCCGTATGGTATTAACTCTTCGTTCTCCTGCTGGTTCAGGAATTTCTTGTGGATGTCGTTTTAAGTATATTGCTCCAGAAATTGATTTTAATTATGATGCTCTTGCAAAAGCTCTCACTGATGCAATTGATAAAGAAGCCAAAGAGCATGATAATAAATTTGTTACTGATGAACGTGAAGTTGTTGCTGTAGCAAAAGATTATGACTTTGATGCTCTTATGGCAAAATTTGAGCAAATGGTTGGAACTCTTATGAAGAAAGACCAGGCTTATTATGCACCTCGTATTACTCAAATTATTGAGAAATATCTTGGTAAAGGCAAAAAAATGTCAGCAGCTACTCGTGACCAGGCAGAGCTTGTTTATCTTGCTGTGACTGAAATTGAAGATGAATTAATTAATAAATAATATAATAAAAAGCAACCTTTATAAGTAATAAAGGTTGCTTTTTTATAAAAAATATAGTATAATATAATAAAGAGAAAATTAATAAATGAGGGATTATATGGCTTCAATAGTTACTTGTAAATATTGTAAAGCAAAATTTGATAGAGAAAAATAGAGTTTTATTTAGATTCCTCACGGAAAAGCTTTTAGATATGGACATGCTGAATGCTATATAAAAGCAAAAGAAGATAATATAGAAAAAGAAACATATTAGATTTGGGACCCTTCTCAATCTACAACTTGTTTTTGGTGTCATTAGGCAATTCATCCAGGATAGGATAATGTTATAACGATGCCGCAGTTACCTAATAGATATGTCCATAAAAAATGTAATGAAGAATATCCTAAAACTGATTTAGATAAATTAACTATTTATATTATTCAATTATATAAATTAAAAGATGATTATATTCTTCCAAAATACATGAAGCAAATTTCTAGTTATGCGAGAGATTATAATTTCACTTATTCTGGAATGTTAAAAGCATTAAAATATTGGTATGAAGTAAAACATCATACAATAGACGCAGAACGAGGTGTAGGGATAATCCCTTATGTTTATAAAAATGCTTATGATTATTATTATGCTTTATATATAGCAGATTTAGAAAATTAGGATAAAGATTTTAATCAATATATTCCAAAAGATATAGAAATTAAAATTAAACCTCCAGAAAGAAATATTCAAAAAAGAAAATTATTTAATTTTTTGGATGAGGAAAATATAAATGAATAATAAATATGTAGATATTTCAAGTATTATTCAAGTAATTGGTTGTGTATTTAAGACTCCTCAATTATTAGATTATACTGATAAATATACTATTATAGAGGAAGATTTTACAGATGATTTTCATAAAATAATTTTTGGTTCAATATATAAACTTCACGAATTAGGAGCAGAAAAAATAACTTTAAATAATATTATAGATTATTTACATTAGCGCCCAAAAAGTGAAGCTATTTTTATTAAACAAAAAGGTGAAGAATGGTTAATAAAAGCCGTAGAGAACGCTGAACCTGCCGCTTTTGATTATTACTATAATAAAATGAAAAAGATGACTTTATTACGAGCATTTGATAATAGCGGAATAGATGTTTCTTTTATCTATGACCCTGATAATATTATTGATTTAAAAAAACGTCAGCAGCAAGAGGATTATTTAGATAATATAAGTTTATAGTCTTTAGCAGATATCGTGCAAGATAAAATTGATAATATTAAAGCTGAATTTGTAGATGGCTCTTGGGGTGAAGCATATGAAGCTGGTGAAGGGTTAGAAAATTTAGTTGCTGAATTAGAAAAACAACCAGAAGTAGGAGTTCCTCTTTATGGCCCATTAATTAATACAGTAACAAGAGGGGCAAGATTAAAAAAGTTTTATTTGCGTTCAGCCCCTACTGGTGTAGGTAAAACTCGTGGAATGATTGCTGATGCTTGTTATATTGGATGTAATAGAATATATGATGATGCATTTGGATGGATTTCCGCAGGTGTATCTTAGCCTGTTTTATATATTACAACAGAACAGGAATTAAGTGAAGTTCAAACAATGATGTTAGCTTTTATATCAAATGTAAATGAAGAACATATCTTAAATGGTAAATATGAAGGCGATGAAAGAGATAGAATTAATGAAGCAATTAAAATTTTAAAAAACTCGCCTATTTATATTGAAGTATTGCCAGACTTTTCATTACAAGATATTGAAAATAAAATTAAAAAGAATATTCGTGACCATGATGTATTATATATTTTTCATGATTATATTCATACAAGTTTAAAAATTCTTGAAGAAATAACAAGGCGAAGCGGTGGAGTTAAATTAAGAGAAGATACTATTTTATTTATGTTATCTATTAGATTAAAAGATATATGTAATAAATATGGCGTATTTATTATGTCTGCAACTCAATTAAATGGAGATTATACTACAAGTGAAACTCCTGATCAAAACCTTTTGCGAGGAGCAAAAGCTATTGCAGATAAAATTGATATGGGAGCTATTCTTCTTCCTGCAAAATAGGAAGATTTCGATGGCCTTGCTAGAATTCTTCAAAATACTAATTTTGAACGACCTAATTTAAAAATATCAATTTATAAAAATCGTCGTGGTAGATATAAAGGAATTTATCTTTGGTGTAATGCAGATTTAGGAACTTGTAGAATTAAACCTATATTTGCAACATCATATAATTATGAGCTAATACAAATAAATAATTTAAAAATAACAACTGTAGACCAATTTTAAGGAGTAATATAATGAAATTAAAAGAAATAAATAATGAAAGTAAAACTGTTTGGGCAAAGCCATCTTATGGTGAAATTGAATATGAAATGTCAAAAGAGATGGCTAAAGAGATTCTTGCAACTCGTAAGGGAGCAGAGCGCAATATGCATCCACAGGAATTTCTTAAAAAGATTGTTAATGAAGAATTTGGCATTAAAGGAAATTGTGTAAAAGTAACAACTTATTAAGTTTAAAGGGGTGCTCTTATGGTCACATATGATAAAAAAGAAGTAAGAGCAAAATTAAATATAGAAAACATCTTCTCTCTCTTGGAGGAATGGGGCGGTGAGCCCACATACTCAGATTTTGGAATATTAAGTTCAACTATTTGTCATAATCCTCCGGGAGAGGGCAGTAGAAAATTATATTATTATTCTAATACGGATTTATTCCAATGTTATACTGGATGCGGCTTTATGGATATATTTGAATTACTTCAAAAAGTCGCAAAAATACAATGGAATAAAGATTATGATTTAAATGATGCTGTTAGATATATTGCTATTAAATTTGGGCTTGCAGGATATATTGATGTTGATGATAACGAGAGTCTTTTAGATTGGCAAGCATTAGAAGCATATAATAGAGTTAAAGATTTAGAAGTAAAAGATTATCATGTTGATCTAAAAAAATATGATGATACTATATTAAATAATTTAAATTATAATGTAATTATTAAACCTTGGGAAGATGAAGGAATTAGTAGAGAAATTATTCATCATGCACGAATAGGATATTTTCCTCCAAATGCATAGATTTCAATCCCTCATTTTGATATGAATGGAAATTTTGTAGGTTTACGTGGGCGAACATTAGTTAAAGAAGATGCAGAACGATATGGTAAATATCGACCGATAATTATTCAATTAAAAGGTAAACCTTTTCAATTTAATCATCCTCTTGGTATGAATTTATATAATTTAAATAATTCAAAAAATAATATTAAATTATCTGGAATGGCAATTGTCTTTGAAGCAGAAAAAAGTTGCTTAAAATATCAGTCATATTTTGGATTTGAAAATGATGTTTCAGTTGCTTGTTGTGGTAGTAATATTTCAGCATATCAAGTTCAACTTCTTTTGGACTGTGGAGCAAAAGAAATGGTAATTGCCTTTGATAGACAATGGGAAGAAAAATTTAACGATGAATATAACCATTGGATAAAAAATCTTGAAAAATTAAATGATAGATATAAAAACAATATTAATATAAGTATTATTTATGATAGAAATATGTTAACTGGATATAAAGATAGTCCAGTTGATGATGGGCCAGATATTTTTATGAAATTATTTAAAGAAAGGGTAAAATTATGACTTTTCAAAGAGGTATAAATAAAGAAGAAACAATTAATTATATTACTGATTTTCTTTTAGAATATAAAAATAAAGATAATGATTATAAAACAGCTTAGGCACATTCTAAAATATTATTGGAAACATTAAAAAATTTATTTATTGAATAATTTATGAAATATATAAAAAATAATAAAAAAATAATTAAATGTCCTAATTGTAATACTGAAGTATTTTTTTGTTTAGATGAATGGGGGCATACTCCATGGCATTTACATTGTAATAATTGTCATATTAATATTGGTAGCCAAAGTTTTTAGAAATGTGAAGAATTATTATAGCAATATCACCAACCTAATACTTATATTGAATATTATATGAATGATATTCAATGGATGTATATTAATGGTGAAGAAATTATTAATAATGAAAAAAAGTAAAATATAGAAATGGATTGAATATATTGGATTATAAATTAATTTCACCACGTTAGAGTGGAGTTACTTTATTATAGCAAATTCTCTTTAATCGTGGTTTTACAAATATAGAAGATATAACACATTTTTTAAATGTAAATGAAAATGATTTACTTGACCCACTTCTTTTAGACCATATGCAAGAAGGAGCACAACTGTTAGCAAAGCATATCGCTTTAAATAGTCACTTTATGATAATTATTGATAGTGACTGTGATGGCTATTGTAGCGCAGCTCTTTTTTTAAATTATTTTAATAGACATTTTCCTGCTTGGATATAGAATAATGCTATATATAAAACCCATGAAGGTAAAGAGCACGGATTAAATGATTAGGATTTTGTGGAATATCTTGATAATAATATTAAATTAGTTATAATGCCAGATGCAGCAAGTAATGATTTAGATGAACATAAAAAACTCCAAGAGTTAGGGATTGATTGTTTAGTATTAGATCACCATATGGCAGATTGCGGTTATTCCCCTTATGCTTGTGTGATTAATAATTAGTTATCAGAAAGTTATCCTACTAAATCATTATGTGGGGCAGATATAGTATATAAATTCTGTCAATATTTTGATACTATTATGGAAACCAATTATGCTATTGAATATCGTGATTTAGCAGCATTAGCAACTATTGGAGATATGATGAATCTTAAAGATTTTGAAACTCAATTTATTGTTAAAGATGGTATTCAAAGAATTAGAAATCCTTTTTTTGTTGAAATGATGAATAGACAAAAATTTCAATTTGAAGGCGGAATTACTCCAATTGGAATTGCCTTTTATGTTGTTCCTTATATGAACGCAATGACTCGTTCAGGCACTATGGAAGAGAAAGCTGTTCTTTTTGAATCAATGCTTGAATGGAAAAGTAATTTAATGGTTCCTTCTACTAAAAGAGGATGCAAGGGACAAATTGAGACTTTGCATGAACAAGCAGGTAGAGTTTGTGTTAATGTTAAAGGTCGTCAAAAGAAAAATCAAGATAGTAGTTTAGAAGCTATTGAAAAACTAATTGAAGAAAAAAATTTATTAGATAATAAAATTCTTATTATAAAAGTTCCAGAATATTAGGTTGATAAAAATTTGGCGGGATTAATTGCGAATCAGCTTGCTTCAAAATATGCACGACCTACTTTAGTTCTTCGTATTATTGATGAAGAATTAGGCGTTACTCCTGATGGAGCTAATATCATTTTACATACATATTATGCGGGGTCTGGTCGAAATTATGGAAAATCTAGATTAGAGAATTTTAGAGAATTTTGTTTAGATACTGGATTAGTAGAATATGCATAGGGGCATGCAAGTGCATTTGGTGTTGCAATTGAAGCAGATAAATTTGATAAATTTGTAGAAGTTACTAATGAAAAATTAAAAGACTTTGATTTTACCCCTTGCTATTTTGTTGATTTAGAAGTTCCTGCTGAAGAATTAACTGACCAAGAAGTATTTGCTATTGGGTCAAATGCTGATATATGGGGTCAACTTTGGCCCTTAAACATTTTTACCAGTTGCCACTGGGGTTAAATATATTTATTATTATATTTAGCTAACGAGGAAGCCTAAACTAATTTTATAATTAGCAAGGTAATCTCGTGGGAAGAATTATTTTTATTTATTTATTTTACAAAAAATATTTAAGTGAAGGGAGGAAATTTATTGTATTATATTTATTGTTATACAAATAAAGTTAATAATCATAAATATGTTGGATAGACAAATAATCCATAGCGTCGTTATTACGAACACAAAAGCTCAGCTTTTAATCCAAATGATAAAGATTATAATGATTTATTTCATAAGAAAATAAGACAATATGGTTTAGATAATTTTATTTTTGAAATTATTGAAACTATTAATATAGAAGAGGAAGACTATGTTGATGAACGAGAAAGATATTGGATTAAAACAAAAAATTCATATGTAAAAAATAATTGTGGATATAATATGGATGAAGGCGGTAAGCGTGGAAATAGTCGTTGGGAACGTTCAATTTTAACTAAAACACAAGTTGAAGAAATTTATAATTTATTATTAAATACTTCTCTTTCGTAGACAGAAATTGGATAGAAATTTAATGTATCATAGATATATATTTCTCGTATTAATATGGGTAATAAATTTTATAATCCTCAATTCTCATATCCTATCCGACCAGATTCTCGTAAAATTGATTAGCAAAAATTAGAAAAAACTATTTTAAACAATTTACAATTAACAAATTAGGAAATTGCTGATATATGTCAAGTATCATTATCAAGTGTAAAGAGAGCAAAAACTAAATTAATAAATTCTGGTAAAATAAATAAAAAAATAAAATAATTAACCTGTATCGACTATCTCCTTTGGCTTAAATCGCACGGGAGAGTAGGGCTATTATTGGCACATAGCTCGAAAAGGATGTTCTTAAAAATAAATATTTTTTAAGTAAGAAATAGTCAATCCTATTGGAAACAATAGATAAAATGCAAGGATTAGATGAACCATTAATTGCTATTACTAATATTAAAATAGATAGTGAAGGCATAAATTATATGGGGTAGAAAAAAGATACTTTAAAACTAACTTTCCCTGGGCGTAGAACGAGTATGATAAAATTTCATATGAAAGAAGAAGATAAATTTTTGTTAGACCCTCAAGGCGGTACTTTAACTCTTACTGCTATTGGAAAATGTGCATTGAATCATTTTAATGGGACAGTTACTCCACAAATATTTTTGGAAGATTTTGAAATCACTAATCGCACGAAATGGGATTTTTAATCTTGAAAAATCATTATTAAGCTGAATGCGCTGTAAATGGTTGGCTACTCCGAAGCCTAAAACTAAAATCAGTTTTGAAAATTTTAGGGGCAATTTATGAGAACTGCGGTTACCAAATTTTTACTAGTCATAAATTTCTTATTGGTAAAAATTTGGTAATCGCAGTTTTTTTTATTTGACAATTTTAAATAAATATGATATAATAAATATAAGAAATAATATGAGGTGATAATATGCCAAAAAATACAGTTAAATTAGATTTATATTTAAATTTTGAACCAATAATTAAAGAATTGAAAGATTTAATAAAAGAACTTGAAAAGAGACAAGAAAAAATGACTTATGAAGAATATAAAAAAGAATTAGAAATAACTAAACAATTATTAGATTTAATTGATATTGAAACATATTTTGATAAAAGTAAAGATGCTAGAGATATAATGGATGCAATTGAAGATGATTTTGTTTCGCCAAATGAAAAATTTAAAGAAGCATATGCATTTTTAATTAATCATTATTCAACTTTTCAAGGTTATGTTTTTAATGTAATGGATACAGATGAATTTGTTAAATATTGTAAAAATCGTTATCCGCAATATTTATGGACAACTGAAGTAATCGAACGAACATATATTTATGGGAAAAAGGAGTAGTAAAAATGCAATTAACTAATAAACAAGAAGCAGCATTAAAACTTGCTGTCCAACGATATCAAATTGGAATGCCTTATACTGTTATTAGTGGATATGCTGGTTCTGGAAAATCAACATTAGTTAAATTTATTATTTCTGCTCTCAATATTCCAGATGAAC
>CAMUZC010000027.1 GCA_947165105.1 uncultured Lachnospiraceae bacterium
ACGAACAAGCTACAAAATTTAGAGAAAACTACAAACCAGAATTTAAAAAATAAAACTAACTAATGCAGAGTAATTTGAAGAAATATATTAACATGCAGTGGAGCGCGCAGTTTGGCGCCCCTACCTAATGTCTTTATCGAGACTCCAACGTCAGTAAGCGAACGGAATGTTAATATATTTTTTCAAATGGCTACCTGCAAAAGTAAAAAATCAAAGAAAGGACTGAAATAAATGTCAAGAGAAGATTATGAAGTTGTAATAGGCCTAGAAATACACGCAGAGTTAAAAACAAAAACAAAACTATTCTGCTCATGTAAAAACGAGTTCGGTGGAGATCCAAACACTCACTGTTGCCCTGTATGTATGGCTATGCCAGGAGCACTTCCAGTTATAAATAAAACTGCTGTTGAATATGCTGTTAAAGCAGGCTTAGCAACAGGTTGTTCAATCGAAAAAAATAGTAAAAATGATAGAAAAAATTATTTCTACCCAGATACGCCAAGATCTTATCAAATTTCTCAATTCGACAAACCTTTATGTAATAATGGATTTGTTGAAATAGAAGATGAAGAAGGAAATAAGAAAAATATTGGAATCTTAAGAATTCATATTGAAGATGATGCAGGAAAACTAAATCACAATGAATTTGGTGGAGGAAGTTTAGTAGATTTAAACAGAGCTGGAGTTCCTTTAATAGAAATAGTTTCAATGCCAGATATGCGTTCTGCAGTTGAAGCTGAAAGATATATGAGAAAAATCAAATCTATACTAGAATACATTGAAGTTTCAGATTGTAAAATGCAAGAAGGATCACTTCGTGCTGATGTCAATGTTTCTGTGCATAAACCAGGTGAACCATTTGGAACTCGTACAGAAATGAAGAACATGAGTTCATTTAGATCAATTGTTAGAGCAATTGAATACGAAGCACAAAGACAAATTGATGTAATTGAAAATGGTGGAAAAGTTCATCAAACAACAATAAGATGGGATGAAATTTCAGGAAAAACATTCCCAATGAGAGATAAAGAAAATGCAGATGATTACAGATATTTCCCAGAACCAGATTTAGCTGCAATTCGTTTATCAGACGAATATATTGAAAAAGTAAGAGCAAGTTTACCAGAATTACCAGAAAGCAGAAGAGAAAGATATTTAAAAGAATATAATTTAACAGAAAAAGATGCAAGATTATTAACAGCTTCAAAATATTTATCAAATCTATTTGAAGGTGCATTAGAAAAATGTGGTAATGCTAAGGCTGTAGCTAACTGGATTTTATCTGATATTTCAAGAATCTTAAATGAAAAAGAAATGGAACCAGATCAAATTCCATTTACAGCAGATGAACTTGCTAAAACAATTGAATTAATTGATAAAGGAACAATCAGTTCTGCAATAGCTAAAAAAGTTATTGAAGAATTATTTGAAAATCCACAAGACCCAGAAGTTATAATCAAAGAAAAAGGATGGATTCAAATTTCAGATGAAGGAGCTATTAGAGAAGTAGTTCTAAAAATTATTGAAGCAAATCCTCAATCTGTTGCAGATTATAAAGGTGGAAAAGATAGGGCAATTGGTTTCTTAGTAGGACAAGCTATGAAAGAAACTAAAGGAAAAGCAAATCCTGGAATGCTTAATAAAATGTTTGTGGAAGAATTGAATAAATAGTAAAAAAGCTCTCAAGAATGAGAGCTTTTTTGATTGGCAAATTAATTAATATTGATGTTTTTTGAATGAATGCCTCCTGAAAGTACATGAATGCTTACAAATTCATCATCGTAGCGACTTAAGCGTTCAAAACTGATATTGCCAGTAGATTCAATTCCGCTGCCAGCAATGATTTCTGCTGCGTCAACAATATCACCATTAACGTAGATACTGTCAAATGCTTTGATGCTGTACGAATTAAGCTGTTTTCCTACATAAATTGAGCCTTCACAAGCAATAAGATTTGAGATATCGACTGAACCGAGAATATGTATGTTTCCGCTATATGACGTCATCGTGACACTGACAGAAGCATATTTAGAAATTTTGATATCTCCATCAACACTGATGTTATCACAGCGAAGACTATTACATTCCAAATTGCCGTGTATGATGATATCACATCCATGTAAAGGTCCGTCAACCACAACATCTCCAAAAATCTCTATTGGGTTACAAGTGTAAATCACATCAAGATTTCCTTTTACATAAATATTACCATGAAGATTTGTTTGACATGAAAGAGCTAATTTCCGGTTGCTGAAAACATCACATGTAATTGGTTTCATTTATACCAATCCTTTCATAAATATTTATTCCTCTAGGGAATATTGATGGAAGAATTATATCACAAATATATATAAAATGCAATTTAGTAGTGCTCTATAGTTGAATTACCAATAATTACATTTGATTTTGGTTAGTAAAACATGTTAACATATATTTAGATATTATTAATTCTAAAGATAAATAAGGAGGTTAATTATGAACTTTCAAGAAATAAAAAAACGTTTAAAACAATTAGATAAAAAAGTATTAACCATAGTAAGAAATGGACTAAAAGGTTCATTAATATTTTGTCTTATAGCAAGTTTTATTTTAGTTACATATAACACAATAGGAGAACCAAACGCATATTACATAGGAATATCATTATTAAAATCTGGATTATTTTTCGTAGTGGGATTTCTAATTTGCGGGGTGGCTTTTAATAAGATAATGAGTGAATAAACCCAGAAGGGACGGTTCTCTTTGGGGACATCTAAAAATGTCCCCAAAAGGAATCGTCCCTTCTGGGTACCGTAAAAAACTGTGCACAATCTTTTACTTTAATTAAGCATTAATAGCATTTAATTTTTTAGCTAAATTTGATTTTTTTCTAGCAGCTGTATTTTTAACAATAACACCTTTAGCGCAAGCTTGGTCTATTTTTTTAGTAGCTAATGAGAATAATTTTGTAGCTTCTTCTTTATTACCAGCTTCAACAGCTAATTCGAATTTTTTAACAGCTGATTTATATCCAGATTTAATCATGTTGTTTCTTAATGTTTTCTTTTCGATAACATCAACACGTTTGATTGCTGATTTGATATTTGGCATGTTTTGCACCTCCGTTCAATTATTAAGTCATTTTTAACAAACAATATTCTAACACAAAAATCCATGATTTGCAATAGGTAAAAGTAAAAAAAATAATTAGTAATAAAAAACATTGCATTTTTGTTTAGCACATGTTATTATTTGCGTATAAACTTTAAATATTTGAGGTGAATTTATGTTTCGAGATTATGATGTTATTGAAATTACAAAAGAAAATGAAAAAAAATATTTAAAAGGTGTAGTAGAATTAGAAGAAATTGTGTTAAACAAAATGGAACAAGAAGGAAAAGTTGGTCAATTGTTTATCACGGGGGAAGAAGGACTTAAAGAGTATATACGATCTGAAGACAACCATATTTTTGCTGCAGTGAAAAATGATGGATCTAATCAAGTTATTTCAGCAGCTTATATAACAAGAGGGCAAAAGAGTTTTACATATAATGATATTACAAAATATTTCAAATGTGGTGAAAAGTATGATGAATACGTAAGAGACAATTTTGAAAATTCGCAACAATATTATAGAAAAATGATAGATATTTATCAAAAGAAGATTGAGGCATATCGATATGCAAGAGATAAAATTTTATTCGAAAAAAACAATATTCCATTGCATAATATAAAAGAAGAAGATAGAAATGAAATGTTTATAAAAAAGGTGCAAGATGAATATCATGATAAAAATAATGGTTTTCATGAAAAAAGTGAGGTACGCGAAAATCTAAATAGATACATGACATCATATTTTCAAAAAAATTATAATAATGATATGAAAAAATACGAAAACTTTTATTGGATGAATTTTACAACAATGATAAATTCTTTACCAGAAGATAAGCAAAAACAAACAAAAGAAGTGTTTGAAAACGTTGGACTAAATTCATCTATAAAGGCATATGATAAAATATTAGAGTATCAAAGGTTCAAAATTTACGATACAACTCAATGTCAAAATATTAGTAACTATTATGACGCAAATACAAATAATACAGTTGAGTTGGACACATATCTAACTCATCCAGATTACAGAAAAAATGGAATTGCTGAAATTCTAACATTTGAAGGAATAAAGAGAACAATAAATGAACTTAGCAAAGAAAATGATAAGGTATATTTGGCTTCTACATTACATGAAGATAATTTTGCTTCAAAATACGTGTCAGAATTTTTCGGATTGAAAGATTACATCTTTGTAAACAGAAGAAACGGTAGAGATAGGCAGGTTCATATATTTGGTATGGATAAAAAAGAGATTCCAAATTATATAAATGGAATAGAGAAAAAATTAATTGACTTGTATAATTATAAACAAAAGAATATAATTGAACATGAATTATAAAAAACAAAGGAAGTGTGATTATGGAAAATAGTATTGAATATAGTTGGCCAATAATTCCAAAATATAAAGTTTGTGAACATGATAAATATGGTATTAGAAAAAATCATTATGTTTTATTTAAGGAAAGAGCTCATTCTGGATTTGACATAACGGCCGATTATGGAACAGAAGTAAAAGCTATGGCAAAAGGTACAGTAATTTGTACAGGATTTGACGGAACTACAACAGAAGGTTTTGAACAATTTAATATGGGCTATGGAAATAGAATAGAAATCTTAAATGATGATGGAAGAAGATGTGTGTATGCACACTTAAGTGAAATTTTTGTTAAAGCCGGAGATGCTGTAGATAACGATACAATAATTGGCAAAACTGGATGTTCAGGTGGATCAAGGGTTCCACACTTACATATTGAAATTAGAAAAACAAATACAGAAGAAACTGGATTAGATTATACAATTAATCCATTAGATGTTTTACCAAAACTAGATTTCTCAAAAATAGATAAAGATTTTGAGACTGAACCATATTGTGAATTATGGAAAAAAATGTCTTCATCACAAACACCTTGGGATTTTTCTGAAGAAGATATATGGTATAGGGAAGACGAGCAATACATTAAGTAAAAATTTAGTAAAAAGGTTGAAAAAAATAATAAAACAATATATAATGAACTTAGAAGCTTAAATTATGGAAATTTGCAATAGGGATGTTAATTAAAGCCAACTCTCTATCTCCATAAAACAAAAGAAAGACTAACGAGAAAAAGGAGTGATTTTTATGAAAATAAAAATAACAGGAAAGGAATTAAAAGCAACTGAAGCAATTAAAGAATATGTGGAGAAAAAGTGTGAAAGACTTCAAAAATATTCAGAAGATGAAATTGATGTACAAGTAACAATCAAAACAGAAGGAATTAATCAAGTTGCAGAATTAAGTGCAGCAATAAATGGAGACATTTACAGAGCTGTAACAGAAAACAAAGACTTATATGCATCAATCGATAAAGATATAGATATAATAGAAGGTCAAATTAGAAAAACAAAAGCAAAAAAAGAAAAACAAAACATGAGTGGATCTATAAAAGAAGCATCTGAAATAATATTTGGTGCGGAAGATCACAAAGTTGAAAACGAAATTTTAAAAACAGCATATTATGATGTAAAACCTATGTCAGCTGAAGATGCTAAATTAGTTTTATCAGATAAAAGAGACAGTTTCTTAGCATTCGTTAACATAGATACAAATAAAGTAAATGTTATATTCAAATTAAAAGATGGTAAAAACTTTGGTTTAGTTGAACCAGAAGCATAAAGTTAAAAAATGGCGACAAATTATTTGTCGCCTATTATTTTCTACTTAAATATAAAAATGATTATTGTAATAAGGGGAGAAGAAATGGATAAAGCAAAAATATTTGAAAAATATAAAAAAGATGAGGATAGATTGTTAATATCTAAGCTATTGGACAAAATATCTTTAGTAGATAAAACAAATAAAATTCAATATACTGATTTTCTATCTCCAATTGAATTACAAGTTTTAAAAGATGTATTAAAAATATCCAAAATAAATAATTATGAAATATTTGGAGGACTAGAAAATGCTCAAAGAAATATGATTATTATTTATCCAGAAAAGATGGAAGACCTATTTGAAAACGATTCTTTTGATTATAATAGTATTTGTGCTTGCATTCGTATTATAAACGATAAAGAACAATATGACCATAAAGTTTATCTAGGTGGATTAATAAAATTAGGAATAAAAAGAGAGAAAATAGGGGACATAGTTGTATTCGATAATGGCGCAGACATTATAGTTACAAGAGAACTTAGAAAATTTTTATTAACTAATTTAAGTGAGTTAACAAGATTTCAAAAAAGTAAAATTGAAAGTATAGATTTAAGTGAAATAACAATTAAAGAACAAGAATATAAAGAGATGAAAATTATTGTTTCGTCTTTAAGATTAGATAATATTGTTTCTGAACTTGCAAGAACATCAAGAAGCAAGTCAAACGAAATACTAAAGCAAGAGCGTGTATTTATAAATTATAAAAACGAAAATAAGCCAACTAAAATGGTAAATAATGGAGATATTATTACTATAAGAGGAATTGGAAAATTTGTTATAGGAAATACAGATGAGCAAACTAGAAGCGGAAAGACAATTATTTTAATAAAGAAATTTGTTTAGTAAAATTGTAATAAAAATACTTGTATAAACGCAAAATATATGATATAAATAAAACGATAAACCTTAAAAAGAGAGGTGCTTTTTTAATGGAAGAAATTTTAAAACCAAAACCAAAAAGAACAATATTAATAGTTGATGATGAAAAACCAATTGTTGATATTTTAGTATATAACTTGCAAAAAGAAGGGTATGACACTTTAGAAGCAAGAGATGGAGAAGAAGGAGTTAGAATAGCTCTTGAAAAGAAACCTGATTTAATTTTATTAGATATAATGCTTCCTAAAATGGATGGTTTAGCTGTATGTAAAAGAATTAGACATAGCTTAAATGTTCCAATCTTAATGCTATCTGCAAAAGATGAGGAAATAGACAAAATCTTAGGATTAGAATTGGGCGCAGATGACTATGTTACAAAGCCATTTAGTGTTCGTGAATTAATGGCGAGAGTCAAAGCTAATTTAAGAAAACTTGATATAGCTAGTGAAAACGTAACAATTGAACAACAACCAAAGCAACAAGAAGATAATAAAAATAAAATTGAAGTAGGAGATTTATCTTTAGATTTAGATAAATTTGAAGTAAAAGTAAGAGGAGAAGTAATAGATTTAACTTTAAGAGAATTTGAAGTTTTAAAATATCTTGCAAAACAACCGGGACAAGTAATTACAAGGGAAATTCTACTTGAAAAAGTTTGGGGATACGAATATTATGGAGATATAAGAACTGTTGATGTTACAGTAAGAAGAATAAGAGAAAAGATTGAATTAGATACATCAAATCCAAAAATATTGGTAACCAAGAGAGGTGTAGGATATTACATTTCCACAAATAAAGAAAAATAATAAATATTTTAATAAATTAGATAAAGACGTTGGCACATTATGAGACAGAAACAGGAATTAACTGTCATATAATGTGCCAATTTAAATGAAAGAGGGATTTATATGCAAAAATCAATGCAAAATAAATTAATTACTATTTGCGTAATTATAGGAACAATTATAATTGGAGCAATCGGACTTATTTTTATTTCTAATATTTCAGGCATGAATAGTGTTAATGATGTTGTAGAAGTTACAAAAAAATATATTATTATTTCAATACTAATTTTCATTTTTACATCAGTTGTTTCAATTGTAATATTAAACAGAATGATAAAAAAATCAATGGTAAACATTATGAAAGATGCTGGAAAAATAGTTACAGGAAACAATTCAAAAGTAAAACTTTTACAGGATGGAAACAAATCTAGAGATGAATTTATGTCTGCATTTGATGATGCAACATTAGAAATAAGAGAACATTTAAGAGATGTAGATAAACAGAAAAAACAAATAGAAACTATTTTACTTCATATGACGGATGGTATTTTAGCATTTAATTTAGAGGGAGAAGTTACACATAAAAATATAGCTGCTGAAAGATTGCTTAATTTATCAGAAGAAGATGATGATTTTGAAAAAATATTTTCTAAAATTAATGTTGATATAAATTTGGAAAAAATAATTTATTTAGAAGAATGGACATCGTCTGATAAAAAAGTAAGAATCGATGATAAATACTTAAATATTTTGTTTGTACCGTATAAAGATAATAATCAAAAAACTGCAGGTGTAATAGCTGTAATTCAAGATATTACTGAACATGTAAAATTAGACAATATGAGAAAAGAGTTTGTTGCAGATGTATCTCATGAGTTAAAAACACCTATTACATCTATAATGGGATATGCAGATACACTTTTAGAAGGGGAATATGATGATGCAACTAAAACAAAATTTTTAAATGTTATTGCATCAGAAGCAAGAAGAATGGCAAAATTAGTAACTGATTTATTATCTTTATCAAGATATGACACTAATAAAAATAAAATAGAAAAAACAGAGTTTGATTTAGGTGATTTAGTAAAAAAATGTCAAGAAAAACTACAAATAGAAATTGACAAAAAACATCATAAAGTTGAAAATTTGGTTACAGCAAATGTACCTCTTGTTTATGCTGATAAATCTGGAATTGAAAGAGTTGTATTAAATATTTTATCTAATAGTATAAAATATACAAAAGAAAACGGAAATATAAAGATATATGTTGGATTTGTTTACAATGATGCATATATAAAAATTATTGATAATGGAATTGGAATTCCTGAAGAAGATTTATCAAGAATATTTGAAAGATTTTATAGGGTTGACAAGGCACGTAGTAGAGAATTAGGAGGAACCGGACTTGGTCTATCAATTGCCAAAGAAATACTAAATGAAAATGGAGGAAGCATAGATATTAAGAGTGAGGTTGGAAAAGGAACAGAAGTTGTAATTAGAGTTCCTACAAAGAAATAAACTACAAAATAGGCTAATGTAAAGACATTTAGTTAGTTAAGTACTTGAAAAAATAAAACATATAATGTATAATTGGAATAATTATTTTAGTTAAATAAAAGAGGATATAAAAATATAAAATTATAGGAAGGAAGTTTTAGATACAATGGAAGAAAAAAGCAAGAGTAAAGAAATATTAGAATGGGTATATTGTATACTTATTGCTGTAGTTATTGTAATATTAATAAAATCATTTATAGGAGTACCTACTGTTGTAAAACAAAGTTCTATGCACCCAACTTTAATGCAAAATGAAAGACTATGGTTAAGCAGATGGGGAGCTACATTTGATAAAATGCCAAACAGAGGAGATATAATTACGTTTGAAGCTCCAACACAAAGATCTGTTGATAAAATGAGTGCTGATTTAGAAAATCCTGTTGCCGAGTATAAATACAATCCTGATAATTTAATTGTTAAATTTGTTTATTATACATTAGAAGTAGGAAAAACAAGCTATATTAAAAGAGTTATAGGGCTTCCAGGAGATCATGTAGAAATAAAAGATGGTAGTGTATATTTAAATGGTGAAAAATTAGAAGAAAAATATTTACAAGATTATGTGGTTACAACAGACTTAGGTGGAGTATTTGTTGATGTTGTTGTTCCAGATAACACAGTATATGTTTTAGGTGATAACAGAGGTGAATCTGTAGACAGTAGAAGATTCGGATGCATTCCTGTTGAAAAAATAGAAAGTAAAGCAGTATTTAGATTTTGGCCACTTAATAAATTTGGTGGTATTTACAAAGATGTTAGATAGGTAAGTATAAAATGTTGGTGGTGGACTCGTGAGTTTCAATAATATAATTGGTAATAACAATGTAAAGAATATTTTAATTAAATCAATAAATAATGAAACAGTGTTACATAGCTATATGTTTATTGGAGAACAAGGTATTGGCAAGAAATTGGTTGCAGAGCAATTTGCTAAAATGATTTTATGTGAGGCTTATGAAGGAAAAGAATGTGATAAATGCAAATCATGTGTAGAATTTGATAGTGGAAATAATCCGGATTTTAAAATGATTGAACCTGATGGAAAGACTATTAAAATTGAGCAAATAAGAGAAATGCAAACAAAGGTTGCTGAAAAGCCTGTGAATTCTGGAAAAAAGATTTATATAATAGATGATGCGGATTTAATGACAAAAGAAGCACAAAACTGTTTATTAAAAACCTTAGAAGAACCACCAGAATATATAGTAATTATACTAATAGTTAGTAATGAAAATAGAGTGTTAACAACAATAAAATCAAGATGTATGAAAATGCATTTCGAAAAAATAAGTGATGAAGAAATAAAAAAGTATTTAAATGAAATTTGCGGAATACAAGATTTTAATAATAATATATTAAAAATGTGTGATGGAAGCATTGGAAAATGTTTAGATGTAAAAGATAGATTAAATGAATATAAAGAAATCGAAAATTTTTTTTCAAATTTAAATACTAGTATTACAAAATTTATAAATAGTGCAGAGATATTATATAAAAATAAAGAATATATAAATGATTATTTGGAATATATAAATGTCATTTTATACAGCTATGCTAAAAAAGATGTTAATAAAGTTAAATATATAAATTCAATTAGAATTGTTGAAAAGACTAAACAACGTTTATTAAGTAATGGAAATTATGATATGTGCATAGATTATTTACTTTTCAATATATGGGAGGAAATTAATGAAAAAAATAGTAGGGGTTAGATTTAAGAAACCTGGTAAGATATATTTTTTTGACCCAGAAGATTTAGAAATAAATATGGGTGATAAAGTAATAGTAGAAACAGCAATGGGAGAAGAATTTGGAGAAGTTGTAATTAATAAAAGAGAGTTACCAGATGAAAAAATAACAAATCCTTTAAAGAAAGTAATTAGAGTTGCCAATAAGCAAGATATAAAGAATATGGAATTCTATAAAAGCAAAGAACCGGAAGCACTAAAAATATGTGAGGAAAAAGTAAAAAAACATAATTTAGACATGCATTTAACAGATGTAGAATATAAATTTGATGGAAGTAAAATTTTATTCTATTTTACAGCAGATGGAAGAATTGATTTTAGAGAGTTAGTTAAAGATCTTGCAAGCATTTTTAAAACTAGAATTGAATTAAGACAAATTGGCGTTAGGGATGAAGTAAGAAGAATTGGCGGAAATGGTGTTTGTGGAAGAGAATTATGTTGTTGTTCTTTCTTAGGAAATTTTGAAACAGTATCTATTAAAATGGCAAAAGAGCAAAATATATCTTTAAATCCATCTAAAATATCTGGAAATTGTGGCAGACTTATGTGTTGTTTAAAATATGAGCAAGAGGCATATGAAGAAAAACTTAATAGATTACCTAAAATTGGTGCCATTGTTAAAACAGAAGATGGAGAAGGGGTAGTTGATAATGTTGAAGTTTTGAAAGAACAATTGAAGGTAAAATTTAAAGATGGTGATGAATATTTTTATAAAAAATATGATGCTAAAGATGTAAAAATAATCAAAAATGGAACGACAAGTAATAAATATGACCCAGAGGAAGCTGAACATATGAAAGAATTAAAAGAACTTGAAAAATTAGAAAAAATGGACAATAAAAATAAAACAGAAGATGAAATTTAGTCGAAAGAGTTTAAAGTGAAAATATGTAACACGAAAGGTGGTGAAAGTTATGGCATATAAAATTACAGAAGCATGTATTTCATGTGGCGCTTGTGCAGCTGAATGTCCAGTAGGATGTATTTCACAAGGAGATGAAAGATATGTAATAGATCCAAATGCGTGTATTGGATGTGGAACATGTGCAGGAGTTTGTCCTGTTTCAGCTCCAGTTGAAGAATAATAAAAAAGAAAAAGCTAAGGCAACATGTGTCTTAGCTTTTTTTGCTTTTACATTGGTTAAAGCTGTCTGGCAATTCCGTCCAATCCTTTTGCTGCAATTTGTGAGTTTATGCACTGAACCATTACAGTGTAGATAAAATCTGCGTAAAGATTTCCAGTTTTACGATTTATAACTCCCCAACGATTACCACTTCGAACAGCAACAAGTTCTTCTAAGTGTGCACCGTTGTTTATGTAGTCAGGGTTCGTAAAGGAAATGGAATAATCTGATTTAGCAGAATAGGGTACAGCTTGAGGAGCTGATCCCATGAAGAAAAGAATACTGTCAAAGCCCTGGTTGAATACAGGTTGATTTTTTAAATAGTCGATAATGTAGCACTGTCCCTGATTACTAGAAATTAGTAGTAAGTTATCTGACAGAAACAATGGATTTATCGCATTACAAAAAATTGGAGTGCCATCAAATAAATAGGAATCACATGTTCCATCAAAATTATGAGCAACAATGCCATATTTCTGGAATGTAATATCCTGATATACTAATGGTACAACTGCTTTGAAGTATCCGTCGTCAGCTAGGTCAATGACTCCGTACTTCCGGGTTTGAACAGAACATATGCTATTTAGCATGAAAATTGCCCCCTTTTTGTAAATATATTGTAAATTCATTATACTATCTTTAATATTCAAATTCAAGAAATTTTATATCTTTTTATAAATGAAATTTATATGAAAATAAAAATAGTATTACTAATGCTTTAGTAATACTATTATGAAGACTATTCTTTATTAGTCATTTCTTCTAAATCTAATAATTCTTGCCATCTTCTATCAACTTCTTTTTGGAATTCTTCAATCATCCATTCGTTTCCAGGTTGGAACATGTGCTTAAATCTCCTTTGTGGTTTTAAAAATTCCTCAATTGGTTTTTTGTTAGCAGGTTTATATGTTATATGATATTTTCCATCAACAATTTCATATAAAGGCCAGTAGCATGTTTCAATTGCTAATTTATTAATTTCCATCAACATATCTGTTGGATATCCCCATCCTCTAGGGCATGGTGTAAATACATTTAAAAATGTTGGCCCTTCAGTATAAATTGCTTTTTCAGCTTTTTCATATAAATCTTTGAAATTGTTTACTGCAATTGATTGAGCAACATAAGGTAGGTGATGACCTGCCATAATTTGTGTTAAATCTTTTCTATTTTGCATTTTTCCAGGAATAACTTTTCCTGCTGGACTTGTTGTTGTGTCGGCAAATCTTGGTGTTGCACTTGAACGTTGAATACCTGTGTTCATATATGCACCATTGTCATAACATACGTATACCATGTCATGACCTCTTTCCATTGCACCAGATAAACTTTGAAGTCCTATATCATAAGTTCCACCATCTCCACCAAATGTGATGAATTTTGTGTTTTGATCTTGTGGTAATTTTCCTTGTTTTTTTAGTGATTTATAAGCAGCTTCAACACCAGAAGTGTTAGCAGCAGCACATTCAAATGCTGTGTGAATAAATGAATCTGTCCAAGATGTGTAAGGGTAGATGAATGTTGATACTTCCATACATCCTGTTGCACATGATACAACTGCATGGTCTTCATTTTTTAGTGCTCTTAGGACTGTTCTTCCTACTATTGGAGCACCGCAGCCTGCACACATTCTGTGACCAGCTGTGAATCTTGCTGGTTTGTTTGCGATTATTTCTTTCATGTTATATGCCATTTTTAATTATCTCCTTTCAGGTTTGCTTTTGCAGGGGGCCGAACAATTTTGCTGATTATGTAACCGCTGAAATATATATTGTTTTATGAGTTCCGCCCCAACTGCGAACTAAGAGTAAGAATCTTTCGTGCAAGACTGAGTTCGTGCTTTTGGTTTTAGTGTTTTTTGCACGAAATCTTCTAACTCTTACTAGCTTGTCGGTCCCCACCTTAACTCCACTTCATAAAACAATATATATTTCAGCAGTTACATAATCAGTAAAATTGTTCTACTCTGCGTATTTTTGATTAGATAGGGGAAAGCTGTGTTATATTATTTACGTACTCCTAAATATCTATAGAAGTCATTTGTTCCGTTATTATTTGCAATTTCAGTTAAATCATTATAAACACTTTCAATGTCTTTTGCTGTTGTGTCACGTCCACCAATTCCATAAACATAGTTTACAGTTGGTACTTGAACTTTGTTTACAAACATTGCTGATGTTACATCTTCGAATAAAGCCCCACCAGCACCGTTTAGTGAATCTGCTTTATCTAAAACTGCAACAGCCTTAACATTTGATAATGCTTTTGCAATTTCTTCAGCAGGGAATGGTCTAAACATACGAATTTTTAATAGACCAGCTTTAATTCCTTTTTTACGCAATTCGTCAACAACAAATTTTGTTGTACCAGCAGTAGAGTTCATACAAACTATTGCAATTTCAGCGTCATCTAGTTTATATTCTTCAAAGAATGAATATTTTCTTCCTGTTAATTCTTCAAATTCTTTAGAAACTTCTGCAATAACCTTTTTAGCATTTCTCATAGCTTGAGCTTGTTGATATTTATGTTCAAATAAATAACATTGTACATCAAGAGGGCCAATTGCAATTGGTTCTTCTCTATTTAATAAGTAATGTTCTGGTTTATATGTTCCAACAAAAGCTTTAACTTTATCATCTTCTAATAATTCAATATTTTCAATTGAGTGAGATGTAATAAATCCATCTTGACATACCATTAAAGGTAGTAAAACATCTTTATGTTCAGCAATTCTATGAGCCATTAATAAATTGTCATATGCTTCTTGATTGTTTTCACTAAATAGCATAATCCATCCAGCGTCACGAACTCCCATCGCATCTGAATGGTCATTGTGTATATTTAAAGGGCCTGATACGGCACGGTTTACTAATGATAAAACTATTGGCAAACGTAAGCTTGATGCTATATAAATTTGTTCCCACATAAATGATAAACCATTAGCAGATGTAGCAGTCATTGCTCTTGCACCTGCAGCTTCAGCACCAATACATGCAGTCATAGCACTATGTTCACTTTCAACTGCAACAAATTCTGTATCAACTTGACCATTACTTACGAATGTTGAAAAGTATTGAGGTATTTCAGTTGATGGTGTAATAGGGAAGGCAGCAACAACATCAGGATTAATTTGTTTCATTGCAATAGCTGCAGCTTCATTACCACTTAAACGTTCTCTAATTCCCATATTCTAATTCTCCTCCTTCATTTCAATTGCACCGAAAGGGCATACTCTAGCACATACGCCACATCCTTTACAATAATCATAATTAAAATCTTCTCTTTTTTGTTCACAATTTACAGGAATTGCATCATCTGGACAAACAGGGAAGCATAATCCACATTGTTTACATTTTTCACTTAAGAAAATAGGTTTAATACTTCTCCAATCACCAGTTTTAAACTCACGAGCGTTTCCTGCTGTATATATATTTCCACCAATAGTTAATTCACTTGCTGGTGTATTTTTGTTTATTTCTGTCATTTTAATTTCTCCTTTCTAATTTGAGACATTTGGGGACGGTCTTTTTTTGTCTCATTTTTGAGACAATGGGGGACGGTCTTAATTTGTTTCAAATTAATTAACCTTTTTAACCTCGTTTAAAGCTATTTTTAAAGCATTCATATTACCTTCAATAACTTCAGGTTTTTTAGCAAATTTATGTTTAAATGATCCTTCCATATCATTTAATAATTCTTCATCACTCATAACTCCACTTACTTTAACAATTGCAGCAAGCATAGGAGTATTTGGAAAATATTTACCTAATGCTTCCATAGAAACTTTTCTAGCATCAATAGTGTAAATTCCTCCATTATAATTTTTTAGTTTTGATTTTAAACTATCACCATCTTTTGTTGTGTTAATGATAATTGCACCTGATTCTTTTAATCCAGATGTTACATCAACTGCATCTAGTAAAGTATCATCTACTACAACTACATAATCTGGTTCATAAATATTACTATGGATTGTGATAGGTGAGTTACTAATACGGTTGTAAGCAGTTATTGGAGCTCCCATTCTTTCTGGACCATATTCAGGAAATCCTTGAATAAATTTTCCAGTGTTGAAAGCTGCATCAGCAAGTAAAAGTGAAGCTGTTTTAGCACCTTGACCACCTCTACCATGCCATCTGATTTCAATTAAATCTTCCATTTGTATTATTACCTCCTTGGTTCGAAATTTTATGATTTTAGTATATGATTAAATAGGGGGAATGTCAAGGTAAAAATTCAATTTTGGGGACGGTTCTAAATGTTGAAAAATTTTCAATCAAATTGTCTAATTTTGTCAAAAAAGAGAATTAAATGTAATACATTTAATTCTCTTACAAATGAATTTCAATTTTCCCATTTTGATATAATTGAAGTAGTTGGTTTGCCATGTATATCTTCCATTATTTCATTACCGTTTTTATCAATCCGCAAATTAATTCTATAAGTTCCGTCAATAGAATTAAAATTAACCCCGGAAGAATTGAAAAGCTCATATACATCTCGGAATATATAAGTGGCTTCTCCTGAACATATATTATACATATATAAAGATAAATCTTTTTCTATAAAATAAAATCCATTCAACATATTTGTGTATATTGGAATTTGGGAAAAGTTATTTGATATGCCATAAGATTTATCTTCAGTTAACAAAATTAATGGTGCATTTTCATAGGAATTGTTTGTTATAAGTATGCGTTTTTCATTGAAATTAGCTCCTTCAAAAGAATATAATATTTTTGGATTTTCAATTGGAACTTTATATTTTGCTATTTCTTCTCCGAGATGCCATTCTACAATTTCATTGTTATTAATTGCAAAAGTGTTCCCTGATGCGTGTTTTGTGTCGTAACTGTCGTATTTTTCAGTTGAATGACAGTTGAAATCTAGGCACTTTGTCAGACATCTTTCCATACCTTGTTTGTTTTGAACATACAATTCACGATCTATGGCATCACGCTTAATAAAAATGGAATAGTTTTCATCGATAGGAACAGTGCCATAATTGTTTAACACGTCTTCGTGTTCCTTAACAAAAGCTTGGACTACAACTAATTCGTCATCTGTTAAAAAAGCGTGCGGGTTTGTCCATGCCCCATCGTTGTTAAGAATATCCATAACAATTGCTCTTACGTCATCATTTTTAGTAGATTCTGATGTATTTGCTTTTGATTTGTTATCAAAATAAAAAGCAGTACATGATATTGCATAAACTATTATTAAAACAACACCAAACCATATAAATGGTAAATAAAATTGAAACCGTTTTTTGTCTTTCATAATGAAAAACCTCCTTCTAATGTTAAAAATATTTAATCATATATATATAAAACAGCACCTTGGCTGGTATAAAATTTAATATATCATAACATAATCGGACATTATTGTAAACATTTTAAAAGCCTCAAATTAATCTATGCAAATATTGGAAAATCGTCAAAAATCTGGAAAAAATACTATTCCAGATTTTCTTTATCATAAAAAAATAAAAACAACAAATAATAGAATAGAACAATTTTTTTAAACTCCATTTAGAATTCATCTCGTAAAAATATTATAAAACTGATATTAAATATTAAATTTGTTTTTAGGAGGTTTTATTATGAATAATGATATTGATAAGAAAAAAAGACAATTAGATAATTTAGAAAATCTAGCCCAGAACCATACTAG